>JACPNC010000030.1 GCA_016185685.1 Candidatus Woesearchaeota archaeon
AACTTTAAAACCAGCTTGCGCGATGGTGTTCAGCACATCTGCAAGCAAGCCGCTCCTTTCTTGTGCCTGCACAAAAAAACGTATCTTCTGGCTAAAAGTACTTTTCCATTGCGTTGCTGCCCAGCGTTTTTGTTCTTTCTCCGCATGCCTGCATTCTTTAAGATGTACAGAAATAATTCTTCTCTTAGTGGGAATACCTATGATTTCTTGTCCCGGCAAAGGCAAGCAACATTTGGCCAACATGCAAAACGCATGAGGATATTGCAATGATTCTGCTAAGACACCTTCCCCTTCTTTCACGATAGCCTGCGGTGGGCGATAAAAAGTAGTAGGTAGTTTTTCATTCTCTTTCAAAAATCTTCTGATTTTCTGACGGGTTTTTGGAGACTTTACTATTTTTATCCAGCTTCTTCGTGGATGTTGATTTTTGTTAGTTAACACTTCCACTACATCTCCAATAACCAGCCCGTGTTTTAAAGGAACAAAAATACCGTTGACTTTACCACCAATAGCACGATTACCCACCTCTTCATGTACTGCATAGGCAAAATCAAGCAGCATTGCCCCTTCAGGCAATTCTTTGACATCTCCTTTGGGAGTGTAGCAATGAATTTTGTCTCCAAATAAATCCACTTTTGCAGTTTTCAAAAATTCGTGCACACCTTCCTCTTTTTGCAGATCTAGAATAGCTTTCAGCCAAGAAACTTTTTTCTCAAACAATTGGTCAGAAGAAGTCCCTTTATACTTCCAGTGCGCAGCGATACCTTCTTCAGAATATTCATCCATCCCTGGCGTGCGCATTTGTACTTCCACCATTTTCTTACCCGAAGAGAGAGGAACCACTAACGTAGTATGAATGGATTGATAACCATTCGCTTTAGGATGAGCAATATAATCCTTCAATTTGCCTTCCACGGGAGAAAAATGTTCATGTAATCTCCCCAACAAAGCATAACAGTCTTTAACTTCAGAAACAACTACACGAATGCCAAGAAGATCATACTGTTCGTCTAACGGAACACCGCGTTTGGTCATTTTGCGATAGATACTATACACGTGTTTCGGCCGGCCTTTAATCTTCAATAGAGGAAGCTCAGGATAATACAAAGCGATTTTCTCTACTTTTTGCAATGCTTCTTGAATATCTTTATCTCGTTGTTCCTGTGATGCTTGAAGAAAATTTAAAATTTCCTGATGTTTTTTTGGATGTAAAACCGCAAAAGCAATGTCTTCTAACTCACGCCTTATTTTTTCCATTCCTAAACGATATGCTAAAGGTGCGTACACTTCTAGAACTTCTTCTGCCACTTTTTTCTGATCAAGTGGAGCTACTCCTGAGAGCGTACGAACATTATCCAACTTATGCGCCAATTTAATGATAATAATACGAACATCCCTAATAGTGGCCATGATAATTTTTCTTACTACCTCTGCTTGCAACTGCTGATTTCTGGTTTTCAGAGTTTTCAATTCAGCAACACCTAAACGGAGATCTAAAACTTCTTTCCCAAAAACACGAAATGCTTCTTCTTCCAATTTTTCTGGCAGTGTTCCATGTAAAAATCCGGCAATGATGCTTTGCGGATCAGCTTTGTTTTCTACCAGAATTCCGCCTACACGAAGATTATGGTCAAAATAACTATCTCCGCAAAGACGTTTTTTTTCAGAAAAAGCTTTCTGGGATAATTCCAATGCAGTTTTAAACTGCTCCTGCGCGGCTTTAGAATATTCTTTCTGAATGCAAAGCTGAAAAAAAGACTCTTTAGTTTGAAGAGAAGATACGCTTCCTAGAGAAGATACTTTTTCCATAATTAATAATTTAGAATACAAGAGAGCTTAAAAATCTTCTTTTAGGGAAATACATAATCTTAAAAAATGGTGATTTTTTGGGCACTATCCTATTTGTGAGTGATATTGCGAAGAGCACTGGTTAAGCCAAAATATTTTCTAGGCTAAGCGATTGCTTGCAGGCAGTTAAGGAACAGAAAAAATTCGATATAATCTTCTCGTAAGCCAACAAGTAAAAATCCCAATCGCAGCAGAGCTGCGGGGCATTTGATAACAATGGACAATGGGATTTTTACTCTTGAAAATGGGTCGCAGTAGAACTGCGGGGTATTAGACCCATTTTCATTGAATAAACAAAGAATTTTCTGCCTTGAAAACGGTTAACCAGTGCTCAAAAAACGTCGCCTTGGCCGCTCGCAGGTCAGATTTCTTGAAGTAATTATTTATGAAAAAAAACATGAATTAATTGTTAGAAATCTGACAATAATTTCATGCAAATACGGCAGTTACCTGCTCGCATATTGGCCTAGGCGGCGGCGTTTTTTGCAATATCACTCGTTTTCTGGATAGTGCCATTTTTTGAAAATTAATAAAAATAAGTATATTGATTTATAAATAATCGTCGTCTCTGAGTAAGATATGTTGCGTAAATCATTTCGTTACAATGGCTTCCTTTCTTTACATGAAAGATGGGTGGACAATAGAGATCTTTGGACGCGGTTTGCTGAAGAACCAGATTTTGCCGCAAGGGGCTCATGCATCCGATTTCCTGGTAACACTGGAATCACTCACTTTGGAGAGCGGCGTCGCATTGCGGCGGATTGAGCTTACCACTCCAACCGAGATCAAAAAAGAGCAGATAGCCGTTGGAGATGGCGAGAGGAATTTAGTAGCACAAGCGGATTTAGGGAAAGAATTACTGCGTTTATCCGGAAAACCAGCATATCAAGAAGAAGTGTTGGAAGATTTTGTACAATATGAATTACCTGACGGCACGGAGATACAAGGAAAGAGAGTCAGAAAAACTTTGCTTACCTCAAAAGAAGTTGACATTTTGCATTCTTACTTAGAAATGTCTTTTGATATTATGCCGGAGACAATAAATTTTCCTAGTTATGGATTTAAGGTAAATGCTCAAAAATTGGGCAGAAAAGCTCCTTTTGAAACAGTAGTTACTTCTTACGTAACTTTTGATGGACAGATAGTAAGTGAAGAAATGGAAAGAGTTATTCCTGTTTTGAAAGTGATAGGAGGAAGAGAAACATTTGAAGTGAAATATAGAAAGCATTAAAATTTACCTTCCAGCAACCATTTCCATAGAGGAAGAAATCTAACCTCTCCCCGCATTCCAAACCATTCCATTTTCTCTGTTCCTTCTTTTTCTCTGGTAAGCAGAAGAAGGTCACTGCAGTGTAATTCCCTGCTGGCTTTCAAAAGGGCGCGCATTTCCCGCATCTTAGTTTTTTCGTTGCTGATATCTTCACAAACTTGAATTAATTGAGTTACTTTCAACCCTTCTTTTATAACAAAATCAACTTCTTCCTGCTGGGGATTTTTCCAATAAAAAAAATGTATTTTTCCCTGCATTTCTCTTTTTTTAAGCTCTATCGCCGCAATATTCTCATACATTTTTCCTCTTTGTTGAGAGAAAGAAATTCCTTTTGCCTGAATAAAACCGTTATCAATGCAATAGATTTTTTTTTGCGCCGTTTCTCTTTCTTTTGCCTTGAAAGAAAAACGAGTCAGGAAGAAGAAAAGAAAAGCTTCCTGCAGGGCATGAAGATATTTCTCAATAGTTGCAGTGCTTTTTACGCCGGTAACTCTGCGCAGAGAGTGATAAGAAAACTCATTTCCTATTGCTGAAAAAAAGTACTGTGCTAATTGATCAATAGACGGCACTGAACGGATATTCCAGCGTTTTACGATATCTTTATAGAGAATGTTATTAAAGAGGGTTTTAAGATAATCTTCTTTATCCAATTCCTTTGATAGAGGCTCAGGAAATCCTCCCTGTTGCAGATAGTTCTCAAATTCTTGCGCAGTTTCATACGAAGTCAAATGCTGATTTTTTTTTCTCAAAAATTCCTTAAACGAGAAAGGAAAGAGAATAATCTGCTGGTGCCTTCCGGTAAGGTGAGTCGCAAGCTCTTTACTGAGCAGATGGGCGTTGCTTCCCGTTATTACTAATTGATATCCTTGCCGTTGCAGACGATTTACTAAAAGCTCCCAGCGAGGGATATTTTGGATTTCGTCAAAAAGAAAAAAATGCGGCATTTCATAGAGAGTCTCAAGTTCAGTAACCAATTCCTGATAGTCAGTAATTCTAACAAATTCCTCATCATCAAAATTGCAATAAGCAAATTTTCCTTGTTTCTGCAGTTGACGAATTGCAAAAGTAGATTTTCCAGTTCGGCGAGGTCCAATAATTACTTTAATAAGTCCTTCTCCTGCTGGAAAAAGAACATCTCGTTCTACATAGGACTCATTTAATTTACGGGTAAGTTCCCGCTGTTGCAATATCAGTCGGTCACGAATCATTTTAAGCTTAAAAACCAATTTATTTATAAATCTTTCCACCATAATAGTAAAAAGTAGTCACTTTTTAAAATTATAATGGACAAAAACACAAACAATTTCGGATTTAACCGCTTTATGCGCGGTTTAGTGGTTCTTCACCGCTTTCATTTCCTCTTCAATTTTCAATAACCGATTATACTTCACCACTCTTTCCCCTCTGCAAGGCGCGCCGGCTTTTATCATTCCACAACCCAGCGCAACTGCTAAATCTGCGATAAAATCGTCACTAGTCTCACCACCGCGATGAGAAACCATCACTTTCCACCCTGCCTGATACGCTAATTTTGCTGCTTCCAGCGCTTCGGTGAGTGTGCCAATTTGATTTACTTTTAACAATAGACAATTCACACTTTCCTGACGAATAGCTTTTTTAATTCTTTCAGGGGAAGTAACAGTAAGATCATCACCTACAATCTGAATCTTGCTCTGCTTCTTCAATTTTGCAAAACTCTGAAAATCTTCCTGATGAAATGGATCTTCCAGTGAAGTTAAAGGATATTTCTTTACAAGGGAAAGGTAATATTTCAACAGTTCATCAGCACTTAACTTCTTTTCTCTGCCTTTTTCTTTACTTAATACATAACTTCCTTTCACATAAAATTCAGATGCCGCTGCATCCATTGCTATGTTTATTTTGCCAGAATATCCTGCTTTTTTAATTGCTTCTTTCAGCAGATCCAATGCTTCTTCAGCTGTTGCAATCGGCGGCGCAAAACCGCCCTCATCACCAATGTTGATTGCACTTTTTCCGTACCTCTCTGCAATAATATCTTTAAGAACGTGATACGTTTCACTTCCCATACGAAGCGCTTCCGCAAAACTTACTGCTTGAGGAATAATCATAAATTCCTGATAGGGTAAATTTCCTCCCGCATGCGCTCCTTTTTGTTGTGTGTACCATCAAGCGTTAGTAATAAAGCATCTATTTTCTTTTGATTAGTAATTTCTATCCCTTGCAATGCCGGAGCTATCTTTTCATTGACATTTTTTACTGCTTTCAAGACACCTTTGCCCAGATAACGTTTTCCCCCATCGCGAGACTCCAAAGCTTCATTGACTCCCGTAGATACACCGCTGGGCACGGAAGCCTTACCATAAAAAGTTCCGTAAGGAACACCACTAGTTTTTTCTACAGAAGCTGGAAATTCACGAGCAGAGCGAGCTGAATTTACAGCAGTGACTTCTACCTCAATAGTCGGATTTCCCCGACTGTCAAGGATTTCTCTTGCGGTGATGGAAGTGATGAGGGTCATTTATTTTTTCACCATTCTTTCCTTCAAAAAATGCGTAAATTCTTTCATAATTCTACCGCCCCTTTAAGAGTAATCCCATTTAATATATTATTCAGTAGAGGTTTATCAATATTTCGGAAAGAAGAGTAATAATTGAAGATAATTTCTTTTTCAAGAATTTTTTCATATACCCCTAAGTCAATGGATTTTGGTCTTATCCCAATCACCGCAATATCAATATCTGAAGTGAAAGTATCTTCGCCATGAGCATAGGAGCCAAAAATGATAACGGTTGCGCCGGGAAGAGCATCTCTAAAAAAAGAGATAAGACTTGACTCATAGAGTTGTTTGATATTGTCCGCTCTTTTTAATCCAATTATTGATAAATTATTCAAATTCAATTCTATAGAAAGCCGTTTTGATTCTTTATCTTTTTTTACTTTAAGAAGGTTTTCTTTCTCAAGCAGGGGCAGAGCTTTTGCAATTGCCAGAGGAGAAACATCTAAGGATTTTGCCAAGGCTCTTGCAGTAACGAAAACTCGCCGCTCGGAGTTATCCTCGGGCTAAAGCCGCGAGGCTTTACGCTCCTCGCATCGACCGGCGAGTTTTCGGGACAGAAAATCGGCAGAGAAAGCGATTCATCCTTCGGCCTAAAGCCCGAGGCTTTCTCGCTGATTTTCTGTAAATGATTTTCCTGCTTTGATGAAAAAAAAACGGAGAATTTCTTGTTGCAAGACAGTAAACTTAAGTTTATAGATGTTAACCATAGTATATTGATGTAAAATTAAGTTTACACATAAATGTTTCTGAATTTTGAGTTACCCCCACAGATAATCTAATTGTACGTTTTGTGTAGGGGTAAAAGAGGGAAAAAGAAAAGAAGTAGGATTCACATTATTAATTAGAAGCAACCAATGGGGCAGAAGTAATACACCCCTCTCGTTCCCACCCATGAGGTTCATCCTGCTTCTTATTTTCCAATGCTATGTGAAGATGATCTGCATGATCAGGATACCAAAAACAACGGAATTTCTTATTTTCTTCAGAAGTGATGCCATTAGTAACACTATCAGTACCATGATAGATTTCACCAAACCCAGTTTCAATTGCCGCGCGTATAAGTACTAATCTCTCATCAGCAGTCAGAGAAGTCGTGTGAATGTCGGCAGCATTTCCATCACCATGAAGCCCTTCACCGGAACCAGAGCGTTTCATGCTGGTGATTTTAATCGTTTTTGTAAATCCTAAACTGATTGCTTTTCCCTGAAATTCTTTAAGAGCATCAAGAAGGTCCGGTGTACCTTCCGCATCTACACCGTCTGCAACTTCAAAACCAAGAGTAATTAAACCCGATTTAATGTCCGACACGCTTGTCCCGGGATTTTTTTTAGAAGGAATAGTAATATCTGAAAGAGAAATAGTAAATAAACTATTTTTTGTAAAGTCGTAATTACTAAATTCTTTGACCTTGGTAATATAGTTAGCACGGGTGATAAAGCCATAATTATTTACATCTAATGGCCGATTGGCGACGTAATCCTCACTTGGAGCACTAAAAAGAACATG
>JACPNC010000041.1 GCA_016185685.1 Candidatus Woesearchaeota archaeon
AAGTGCCACCATCTTCTCGCTTTCGTCGTTTATATCGATGGCTGACGTTCCCCGGATTGGACAACCCCCTTGTCAGCTCGATATGGATATTGAAGAAGCTCGACTTAATGATGGTGGCACTTCTGAAAGCTAAATAATTACATATAAACGTAATCTTTTTAAATAAACGAAGAAATCAAGCTAAAACATATGGCAAAAATGCATTCAAGAGCACGGGGAAAGAGCGGTAGCACAAAGCCTATTAAAAAGATTCCTTCCTGGGCGCCTTACAAAGAAAAAGACGTTGAGAAATTAGTAGTCAAATTTGCTAAAGCAGGAAAGAATAATGCGGAGATTGGTTTGCTTTTGCGGGACAGCTACGGCGTCCATAATGTCAAAGCATTGATTGGCAAGAATGTCAGTGCAATCGTACAAGAAAACCATCTGCAGAAGAAATTGCCGGAAGATATGCTTGCTTTAATTAAAAAAATGATCTTAGTCAAACAGCACCTTGGGAAAAACAAACAAGATAAAACTGCCCTACGCGGTTATCAACTAACCAATTCTAAAGTCAATCGTTTAGTCAAATATTATAAACGCTCAGGAAAAATTGCTCCTGATTGGAAATTAGATACTGATAAATTGAAAATGTATTTAGAATAGTTTTTTTTTTCAGTTAATTCTACTTTTTTAGGTTCTGTTTTTTTTAAAATCTACTTTTTCTGAATCTATCTTTTTAAAAATTCTTCTCTGCGAAAAAATCCTGAAACTTAAAAAACGCTTGAAAAATCAAGAAAGAAAAATAAAACTAAGAACCTAACGAAGAGAAAAAAAACATAATCTCTTATAATTGTGATTTAATGTTCTCTATGTGACCTGCAATGTCTTTGCCTTTCTTAGTTAACTCTAACAGTTTTAATCGTCCTTCTTTTTTGAAGTTAATCAATTCTGCTTTTTGCATCTCCTGCAAAATTTTTACCACATGCGAGTATGTGCAGTCAATTTGCTTTGCGAGCACAGAAGCATACACATTTGCATCGGCATTTTTTAACTCAACCAACATCATTGCTGGTTTTTCTCGAAAAAACACATCGAAAATTACTTTATTTTTTGCTATATTTCTCATCACGTTGGACACCCCCAATTATCCACACCTCTTTGACTCTTTTTTTGGTAGAGCTTGTGAGGTATATTTAAACATTTATCTATTGTAACTATTGTTTTCTAATACATATATAAGTGTTGTGTATCAATAACTCCTCAAATTGAAATAATTGTTTAAACAATTGTATAATTACAAAAAGAATTTAAATGCGGCATCTTCCTCGAAAGTATGGCTGCATTTCCTCGTGATTTTTTTTCTCATCAACAAGTTCGCCCTGGACAAGAAAAATTTTTGGAAGATGCACACAATGCATTTACTGAAGGGAAGATAATTCTTGCTCATGCTCCTACGGGATTAGGAAAAACTGCGTGTGCGTTAAGCATGGCGGTCTGGCATGCCCTAGAAAAGAAAAAGAAAGTTTTTTTTCTTACCAACAGACACACACAGCATCGTATTGCTATTGAAACGCTCCAGTCATTAGAAAAAAGAAGCGGAAAGAAAATTCCTTGCATTGATATTATTGGTAAACGCTGGATGTGCAGCCATGATGTGGCAGGCATGTTTGGAAAAGATTTTATGGATTTCTGTAAAACCATCGTTGAACGGGGCGAATGTGAATTTTATAGCAATGTCTATCAAAGTAATAAAGTACTTACTCCTGAAGTGAAATTAGCATTGAGCAATCTTAATCTGCGTGGACCCATGCATAATGAAGAAATTATCTCCTATGCGCAGGAGAAAAGATTCTGCGGGTATGAATTATCCTTGGCGCTTGCAAAAAAAGCACAAGTCATTATTGCTGATTACAATTATCTTTTTAATCCCTTTGTAAGAAATGCTTTTCTGAGTAAACTTGAACTTGAGCAGGAAGATATTTTTGTTATTGTTGATGAAGCGCACAATCTTCCTGCTCGGGTGACAGATATGCTCAGCAGTGCACTATCTACTTTAGCGCTGAAATATGCTATCCAAGAAAGTAAAAAATTCGGCTATGCTGGCCTGGTAGGCTGGCTGCAAAAAATAGATACACTCTTATTGAATTTACGTAGTTCTAGTGAACAAAGATTAGTGGGAAAAGAAGAATTTATTGCTAAGGTTAATGCTATCCATCCCTATGATGATCTAATAAATGAGTTAGAACTTGCCGCTGAAGAAATCAGAAAAAAACAAAGAAAAAGTTATCTTGGGGGAATTTCTGCTTTTTTAGAATCATGGCGCGGCGAAGATGAAGGATATGCCCGTATTTTTTCTGAGAAAAAAGGAAAGTACGGAACTTTTCAGGTGTTAAGTTATGATTGTCTGGATCCTAGTAAAATTACTAAAGATATTTTTGCTACTTTGCCTGCTGGTTTGCTTATGAGCGGAACTTTAAAACCATTGACCATGTATCAGGAAGTGTTAGGCATTGAAAAAAAAAAAGCAGTACTCAAAGAATATGGTTCTCCTTTCCCTCCAGAGAACAAACTCACTCTTCTCATTCCGGAAACGAGTACTAAATATTCTGTGCGGAGCGATACCATGTATCAGCAGATTGCTCAAAAATGTTCTGAACTTGCAGAACTCATTCCCGGAAATGTTGCTTTCTTTTTTCCTTCTTATAGCGTACGTGACCACGTAGGAACATTTCTGCGTATGAAAAAGAGATTATTCTGGGAAAAAAATGATATGAGTAAAGAAGAAAAAGAATTGTTGTTAGCTGAATTTAAAGCGGCGAGGGAAAAAGGAGGAATCTTACTCGGTGTTGCCGGCGCAAATTTTGCTGAAGGAGTGGATTTTCCCGGTGATCTCTTACAAGGAGTCGTTGTAGTGGGGCTTCCTCTAGGAAAACCCGACTTAAAAACGCAGGAACTTATTTCTTATTATGACAAAAAGTTTGGCAAAGGTTGGGATTATGGGTATATTTTTCCTGCTATGAGTAAATGTATTCAATCTGCTGGACGATGTATCCGAAGTGAGACTGACAGAGGAGTAGTAGTGTATTTAGATGAACGATTTGCCTGGGAGAGATATTATAATTGTTTTCCTGATAAAGTCGGGTTGAGGGTAACCAAGAAGTATGAAGAGATGATTAAAGAGTTTTTTGGGAATTGAAACAGGAGTATTTTTGAGAATAAAAAATTAATAAAAAACAAAAAAAATATAAAAAAAATTATTTCTTTCCTTTTTTAGGCATCGGCATACTACACGCAGCAGCGCATTGCGGACAAGAATTTTTCCACAACAACTTGACTACGCCTCCAAGAACTAACAATACCGCTAACCACAGCACCCAGCCATCAACGCCGAGCCATTTTGGCCATAATAACCCGTTGAGCAGCAACAGCGCTCCAAAAACTACTTTATGCATTCCTCCACAGCGGGAGCACATACATCCACACATATTTCATCACCTCTTTTTTAAAATCTGTTTTTATGACTTCACTTAAGATTTTTTAGAGGAGGAAGACTTTGGGGTTTAAAAAGGTGTGTCTTTGTTCTTTAGAAATCACTTAATCTTCTTATCCTTCTTCCTCTTCGTCTTCCCCTTCGCCTTCTCTGCGGATAACTTTTACTGCATCCATCTTGACGGTGATGGGAATAGGAACTGCTGCTTGCAATAACTCTACCACAATTTCTTCTTTCTGCTTGTTGATTCTGATTACTTTAGCATTTTCTCGCTTGAATGGGCCGGAGATAATTTCTACAATGTCGCTCTTGTGGATATTCATTTCTACTTTAACTTGCTCTAACATGTGTTCAATCTCCTGGTATGGGATTTCGCGGGCTAGAATTCCCCGAGCATAAGGAACGCCTTGCAATACGGCATCTGCATCTTCTTTTGAACCAGCTTCCATAAAAATATACCCGCGCATGCCGTGAGGACGAATAATACTAAGAATAGATAGTTTGGTTTCTTTTTGGAGTTTTGAAATCAGATAATCAACTACTTGATCTTCTCTGTTTGCCGCAGTTCTGATGCCAAGGATTATAGATTCTGCCATATTTTTTTTATTTTAATGATTTATTTTTTTGTTAGTTATAATATTCATCTCTTATTTTAATTATTCATCTGTCATTTAAATAATAACTGATCAATCAGGAAAATAATAAATCCCAGCGCGCCAAGAATGCCGATACCCAAGCCGCTTACTTTTACGATACTAAGATATTCTTCCTTGTTTGGTTTCTTGGTAACGTGAAGCACCCGAAGACTTTCCTTTATAAATCTTTTGAGTTTGCTTGGTTGCTGGTCTTCAGAAGCGGTTTGTTCTTGCGAATGATTCTGAGTTTGCGTATCAGAATGGGGTGTGGTCTCTTCCATGATAATCTTATACCCAATTACAATGGTTTATTTATAAATTTATCTCACAAACTCAATTCCCAGCTCATTTTCAATTGCTTTCTTTTTCTTATCGTAATGGCGGTAATTTTCTCCGAAAATCTGATCTGATTTTACCCCGGTGATAATGACCATGGTCCTAATGGTTTTATCTAAATCTTTGTAAATCTGCGCCCCCCAAATAATTTTGGCTTTCACATCTAATCGTTCAGAAACTGTTTCCACAATCCTGCGTGATTCGTCAAGCGTTAAATTTTCTCCGCCGGAAATATTAATTAATGCCCCGGTGGCGTGAGAAATATCAACTTGAATAAGGGGGTTTTCTAATGCTTTCTGCACAGATTCGTCTGCGCGGTTTTCTGAATCAGATTCGCCCACGCCAATCAGTGCTACTCCTCCCTCGCTCATGATGGTCTTTACATCAGCAAAATCTAAATTTACTAATCCGGTTCTTGTTACTAGTTCGGCAATCCCTTTCACTGAGTTGGTGAGAATTTCATCTGCAACTTTGAATGCAGTTTGCAGGGGGAGATGCGGAGCAAGTTCCAGCAATTTTTCGTTGGGAATAACAATGAGTGTATTAACACTTTGTTCTAATTTTTCCAATCCAATGATAGCATTTTCTGTACGATGTGCACCTTCCATGCTAAACGGCATGGTGACAATGCCAATGTTCATGATTCCCATTCTTTTGGCAAGATTAGAGATGAATGGCGCGCTTCCTGTTCCTGTTCCTCCTCCTAAGCCGCAAGTGATGAATATTAAGTCGGATCCTTCCAATAATTTTTTTAATTCAGATTCGCTTTCTTTAGCTGCTTCTTCTCCTACTTTTGGATTTGAGCCTGCTCCTAAACCGCGGGTAAGTTCTTTCCCCAGCAGGACTTTTTTTTCTGCATTGGTGTAGAGTAAATCCTGTGCATCGGTGTTCACGGCAATGGTAGAAATACCTTTGATACCTACCTCAGAAATACGGTTGAGAGTATTATTTCCTGCTCCTCCACAGCCGATAACTTTGATTCTTGTTTGATGAGAAGCAATAATTTTCTGCAGTTCTTCATCAATAGAATTGTTTGCCTGAGCGTGAGTAATTTCTTTAGTAGTAAAAACAGGTCCGTTAGCATTAGATTTCTGTGCAGGCGGTTGCATATAGGAAGGGTAGGACATATGGAGTGGGAATATCTGTGGATGGTGGGTAATCAATGCTCTGCTTAATAGTAAAAATTGCGAACACAATTTCCTATATAAAGATTATTATGATGAAGGACACAAATAATTGATCAAGATTGTTGTGTCCTTCAAATATGGTGGCGGACAAAAAGAAGTGAAAAATTATTGTCCGTCACCATATGATAGAGAATTATGGTCAAAAACATTTATATAGATTCTTTTCTTTTCCTGTTTTTATGGAAAATCAATTTAGCAGTTTTAAAGAGAAAGTAGCTCTTCTGCGCAGAGCGAAAGCGGCAGGGTATTAAATAAAGAAAAATGTGTAAAAGTATGGTAAGAAAGAAACTACTGTTTATACTCCCTTCCTATCATCGGTTCTAAAGTAATTGTTTAGCTTCTTGAAGCAAAATCGTCGTCATGGCCTAAAGATGAGCGAGGAACAAAGATTGCTTGCATAAAATTATTGCTTTGCTTCATCGATTAACAAATTTTCTTATTATATAGCAAGATTATCTGAAAGCAAACCGAGCGAATGGCCAAGATGATTTTGCCTAACTTCTGAAAGCTAAACAATTACCAAGGCATAGATCTCCGTCGCTTGAAATTGCATATTCTCTTATTTGATGGTTCAATTTTCTTACTTTTTCTACTACGGGCCCGGCAGCTTTTCCGATGGCGTGGAGAAGATGGACAATGCCACTATATTTTTCAGTAAAGATTGCTTTTAATCCATTAATGCGCTGCTGCAAGCGCAAAGGAACTTTTGTGGTATTTCTGTGTTGGGTTAAAGATTGCGCTGCTTTTAGATCAATGCCGACTTCTTCCTCTCCTGCATTTGCAGAAATATTTTCCCATACTGTTTTCATATCTTCAATCATTTCTTCAGCAGAAGCATATCTCTGTTTTTGCTGATGCCCAAGCATTTTCCAAAGAAGATCATGCACCGGCGCACTTATTACTAATGCTCCAAATTTTTCCTGATCGTTTTGTTCATCAAATCGTGAGGAGGTATTATATTCTGGATGAGTTCCAGTGAGCAAAAAGTAAGCCGTCTTTGCTAGATGGCCATGGTGTTTCCACCGGCAAGGTCTTACTGGCGGAGGCTAATTTGATTTTTAATAGTAACATTTTTAAATAACAAGTAATTACTTCTAATTACATGGAATTAGTACTTACTCTTCATGCTCGTGAGCGAATGGATCATCACGGCATTTCCGAAGAGCAGATAAAACTTGCAATTCAACGAGGCGCAAAAACGCCTCAAACAGATGGATTAGTTGCAGTGTATACTTACATTCGCGTTGCTTACAAGATTTATGGAGAAAAATACATTATAAAAACCGTTATGGTAGAAAGGTGAGAACAATGGAAAAATGCTACATTTGCGAAAAAGGAAAATTGGAAAATAAGAAAGTACCTTACTCTGTTCATGGTGAGCTTGTTGGAGAGTTTCCTGCCCAGGTATGTGTTGCATGCGGAGAAACTTTCTTTAGTGAAGAAAACTCAAAGAAGATCACGGAAGTTACCAAAGCGAAAGGGCTCTTTGGGCTTGGTGCGCGAACAAAAATAGGAGAAGCAGGAAGTACTCTTGATATCCGTTTACCGCAGAAGATTATTCAATTTTTAAAGCTAAAAAAAGGCGAAGAAGTCATGCTCTATCCGGAAAGCAGGCATAGATTGGTGGTTGAGATTTAGAAAGAAAAGATAAACTCTTTACAACTCTCTACTACTTACTACTTTACAACCCTATCAGTTCTCTTTCTCACTTCTTCCTAAACTCCACCGTCTTCACTTTCACCAATTCAGCAAGTTTCTTAGCGAATGCATCTGAGAGCTGGACCGGGAAATCAAATGGCAAGGTTAAAACTACTTTTTTTTCTTTTTCTCCTTCATCAGCAAGTTCAACAGTAATCTGTTCTTCAGGAACGCCAAACACCCGATGTACGAAAGCAGTAACTTGTTCTTTTGGCTCGGTGATTTTTCTTTTTACTTCTACCTCATACACTACTTCTTTTCCTGCAAGAGGATGATTAAAATTAACCAGGATTCTTCCTCCGGCGACTCTCAACACAGTACCGATTTCTCCATCCACGTCAATCTGCAATCCAGGAAATGGCTGTACTTTATGTTCCATAAATGTGGCTGTTGGAACCATTTTAATTTTCTTGACGTCGCGTTTGCCGAAAGCATGTTCAGGAGCAAGAGTAACGATATATTTTTTTCCTACTTCTTTTCCAATTAATGCTCTATCCAATCCGGGAAGAACTTGTTGTTCTCCAATACAAATTTCTGCTGATTCATATTTCATCTTCTGTGAGAAAATTCCTGCTTCACGAGCAATTTTTTCATTAGTAGTATCAAATATTTTTCCTTCTGGAAGTTTTCCTGTATACTCTACAACTACGAAGTCATGTTTTTGAAGAACGCCTGACTTATCTTCTTGATTTGATGTAATTTCGGTCATGTTTCCTGCTATTTTTTTGATTATTTATAAAGGTTTATTTTTATTTCTACTTCTATTTCTATTTGGAAAGTCTATGAACGCCAAAATCTTCTCCACTACTTCTTCCGGTTTAATTTTGGTAGTATCAATCACTAAATCATACTGTTTTTCGTTGCGATGATCAAAACCATAATATTTTTTGTATCTTTGCGCATCATTTTCTTCTCTTTGAATCAAAGCTTTTTTCATTTCCGCAAGGGAATGCACATTTCCTTCATTTCTTTCTTTTTTCTTTGCCTCTTGTTGAAGATCTTTCCAAATCCGTCGAGCAGCTTCTTGCAAATCGACTTTCAGATACAGTTTTACCGACTTCGGCAAAAAATGAAATTGTGTTCTCCCTTCTACAAGAACGTTTTTTTCCTTCTTTTCCAAAGTTCTAGCTTCTGCAGCAACTTGTGTATCAATGTCTACGTCAGTTTCTGGATGTGTCTCTGCATATATATTCAATTCCTGTAAAGTCATGTTTTTCTTTTTTGCTAGTTCGCGGCGAATTCCTCCGACGTAGATTCTTTCTGCCTGCAAACGTTCAGCAAGTATTTTTGCAACTGTACTTTTTCCACTGCCGGGTGTTCCTGAAATAGTAATAATCATATCTGGAGGAAGGAGAAGAAAAAGATTTATAAACAATTCCTTCTTTCTTACTATTTATGACAGAGACAGAGGTGGGTAATGATTTTAAAGCTCGCGCGCGTAAAGTGCGCTGGGGGCGAATTCTCATTTTGATAACAGCTGTTTTAGCAGTAACTTTTCTCATTGTGCGGCCAGGCGTTATTGGTTTTGGTGTTGTTGATGATAATAATCTCACTAATGATTCTCAAGTAAATCAACAAGACAACGTAAAAGCGTTAAATTCATTCAGTAAACAAGAATTGATTGTAGAACTTGAAAAACTAAAAACCAACATAAGTTCACAGGAATTATTCAGTGGCGCGCTTATTGCTCAAATTGACGATACTAATAAAGAACTTACTGATTGCAAAGTTGAAAATGAACGTATGAGTGGTAAACAAGAACAATTACAAAAAGACCTACAGGAGAAAGATGCAGAAATTTCTACAGTGGAACAAGAAAAACAAAAAGCTATTGACTTAAAAGTGCAGGAACTCACCACTTCTCTTGCAGGAGAAAAAGATGTCTGTGTGCAGAGCCTTGCAGCGAAAGATGCAGAGACTGTTTTGTTACAGGAAGAATTTGATGAATTCGTTAAAAATATGGCAAAGAGTGTATGTTGTAAAGCAAAAGTAGATAATCCTAATATCGCTGCTTATGAAGTTTCCGGAAATAAATTAGTCTGTGGGGAAAGTGGAGAGAATGCGTTGAGTTGTTAGAACTTAAATTTTAATTTTATTACTCGCTGGGTAAATACCCCGTTGCTTGCAACGGTTCAGCGAGTAATAACCGGAAATCCGCCCGGAAACTCGCGTAATACCCCGCAGCTTGCTACGGTTGGGATAGCGAGTTTCAGGATTTCCGTGTTTATTTTTTACCTTACCTTCTCATACACAGTATTTTCAATATTTTTTTTATTTTCATTTCCATTGAAAGTATCTTTTGCCCATTGAGCTACCCAAAACCATGCCACTTTAGAAATTCCCCATTGTTGAAATCTACGCATAGATGTTGTAGCATAGGTTGGAATACAAGTATATTTTCCTTTATCAAGCAATTTAAGAGTTAATTTACGATGTTCTCGTACACTGAGCTGCGGATTATAACCCCCAACGGAATGAAAATCTTTTTTTCTGCAAATAAATGCTCCACTGCATCCTTTGTATATTTTACTATACAAATTCGCATTCTTGAACCATAATGCTAGTCGATAGGTGATTTTTTTTTCTTCAGGAAGAGATAATGTTGTTGCAACTGCATGTTTTTCTGCAAATTGTTGGTGAATGGTCTCCAAACCATTTGCCTCTAAGCTGGTATCTGCATCTAGAAAAACAAGCAATTCGCCTTGTGCATTTAATGCTCCAGCATTTCTTGCTACACTCACGTTGGCTTTTGGCAGAGAGAGCAGTCTTACATTTTTTTGTTGATTTTTTTTCTCTTGTTGATATTCCTTCACTTTCTCTTTTACTATTTCTTCGGTCTTATCTGTGCATCCATTAGCCACAACGATAGTTTCCACCTCAGAAAAAGTTTGTTTACTTATGCTTTCCAGTGTTTTTTCTATATATTTTTCTTCATTATGCGCTGGGATTATCACAGAAATCTTTGGTTGAGTGAGAAGAGACATAAGAGCTAGGGAAAAGCAGTGTTTTTAAAGCATTGTTATACTGGAAAATAGATGTTTTACTACTCTACCACTTTCCACTCTACTACTTTTACAACCCCAAATAATTCACTGCCCATAACATTCCAGAATCACAACGATAAAATGGCGTACCGTAAAGCTTACTATCAGCAGTAAAAACTTCCATATAATTTCTTTGCTTCTCAATCCACTGTCGATATACTTCTTTG
>JACPNC010000024.1 GCA_016185685.1 Candidatus Woesearchaeota archaeon
AAAATAAAATTTTTCTTCGAGCTACTCGGGCAACAAAAAGAGAAAAACGTATGATGAGCACATTTGCAGCGCACATGAAAAATAGTATTAAAGGAACACAGGAACAGTACGAATATAAATTGAAAATATGTTCTGGACATTTCCCCATGAATATAAGTGTTTCAGGAAGAGAATTTGTTATCAAAAACTTCCTGGGAGAAACAGTACCCAGAAAAATTACTCTTTTACAAGGAGCAGATGTAAAAATAAATGGTACAGAAATAGTTGTTAAGAGTGCAGACAAAGAAATTGCTGGACAAACCGCCGCAAGTATCGAACAACTATGTCGTATTACTAATCGTGATATACGTATTTTCCAAGACGGTTGTTATATCACCCAAAAGGCAGGCGAACCAGTCGCATAAAATAAGAACGGAATTACCTATGACTACACCACAACATACATCACAACGAACACAACAACAAGCACCCCAGTTTGCAAAACTCCTCAATTTAAGAAAAGTTCAAAAGAAACGCAAACCCTGGTTTGTAGTGAAAGAATCTAAATATCGGGGAGGCAGAGTTGCGGAACGCTGGAGATTTCCCATTGGGAGACATTCACGAGTGCGTCGACAATGCAAAGGAAGACCAGCATTAGTACATGTGGGTTATGGGTCTCCTGCAGAAGTGCGTGGTTTGCATCCATCCGGAAAAAAACCAGTACTAGTGCATCAAGAAAAAGAATTATTAGCTGTCCATGCCACGGAAGAAGGCGCAGTCATTGGACGAACAGTGGGAAACAGAAAACGATTGCATTTGCTTCAACTTGCACAACAAAAACAAATCGTTGTACTCGGTGTAAAAAACCTGGCAAAAGAAATAGAGGCAATTACTTTAGGATTGCAAACACGTAAAGAAACAAAAATAGCAAAAAAAACACAAAAAACAAAAAAACAACAAGAAAAAGAAAAAAAATCCATAGAAAAAGAACAGGAAAAGAAAAAAGAGCAAGAAAAAGAAGCGCAAGAGAAAAAAGAAGAACATAAAAAAACAAATCCAGAAAATAATTAAAAATTAAAATAGATAATCATAAAAATGAAGAGAAAAAAAAGATGAAACAAAAAAAACGACTTGTAGCGGACATTTTAAATATCTCTCCAAAGAAAGTAAAATTTATGCCAGAAGCCATGGCAGACGTACAAAAAGCCATTACTCGGGCAGATATGCGCGGATTATTAGCGGTAAAGAAAATTGTTGAACGTCAGGTTTCAGGTCATTCTCGCGCACGAGCAAGAAAATTATTACTACAAAAAAGAAAAGGAAGAAAAAAAGGAAGAGGTACACGAAAAGGCCCAGCATTTTCACAACTGACTAAAAAAGATCGTTGGAAAAGCCGTATCAGAGTACAACGAAAGTTTTTACGCAATCTTCATGATAAGCAATTACTTGACCCCCATACTTACCGCGTATTGTACGCAAAGAGCAAAGGGGGATATTTCAGGAATATTCGTCACATGAAGCTGTATTTAGAAGAACAACAGATGTTTAAAAAAAAACAAAGCGAGTAAATAAAACAAAAACATAAAAAACAAAAAATATAAAATGCATTTAAATTAATAAAAATCAATAACCGAACATGACACACCAAATTCCAAAAACCGTACCGCAGAGAAGAGTACGAGAACATAAAACCAACTATCGTAAAAGAAGATCTTTGTTAATGTCTGGAATTCCTCGATTGGTAGTTCGCTTTACTAATCAACGGGTTATTGGACAAATAACCACTACTTCAGCACAAGGAGATAAAGTTCTTGTGGCAACCGATTCATTTGCGCTCAGAAAACATGGATGGAAATACTCTTGCAAAAATATTCCTGCTACTTATTTGGTGGGAATCGCATTAGCAAAAAAAGCCTTATCAAAAGGGCAAAAAAAAGCGATTTTAGATGTAGGATTTAAAAGTCCGTTGAAAAAGAGTAAGTTGTATGCATTCCTAAAAGGTGTTTTAGATGGTGGACTTGGCGTACCTTGCGGAGAAGGGGTCTTTCCAGAAGAAAAAAGAATTTCAGGCACACATATCCCACCACAACTTTTAAAAAGTGTTCCTCAACCAGAACAATTAACTGCTACTTGTATGCAAGTGAAAAAAGAGCTCATGAAATGAACAAATAATAATGATAATAACAACAATAATCTAACAACAATAATCAAAAAATAATACTTACTAAAAATAAAAAAACAGATCAAAATGGCAGAAGAAATAAAAGAAACAATTGAACCGGAAGTAAAAGAAGTTGCCAAAGTACTTGGTGAAGTTCCTGAACCTGTAGTAGATTGGAAACCACGAACTCGCTTGGGTAAGTTGGTAAAAGATGGAGTTATTACTGATATTGAAGAAGTTTTTAAGCAAGGTTTTCGCATTCAAGAAGCAGAAATTGTAAACACCCTTTTGCCAAATTTAGAGGAAGATTTACTTCTCATTGGACAAGCAAAAGGAAAATTTGGTGGCGGTCAAAGAAGAATATTCAAACAGACCCAGAAAAAAACAAAAGAAGGAAATAAAATTCGCTTTTCCACATATGCTTTAGTGGGAAATAAAGATGGATATGTTGGAGGGGCTTCGGGAAGAAGTCCAGAAACCGTTCCTTCTCGTGACAAAGCAAAAAGAAATGCACGATTACAAGTAATCCGTATTAGAAGAGGTTGTGGAAGTTGGCAATGTCATTGCGGTGAGCCGCACTCTATTCCTTTCGCAGTAGAAGGAAAATCCGGTTCTGTCCGCTTACTTTTATTCCCTGCTCCAAGAGGAAAAGGATTATGCGTAGAAAAAGAATGTGCAAAAGTGTTAGCTTTAGCAGGTATAAAAGATGTCTGGAGTAAAACATTTGGACAAACAGCAACAAAAGCAAACTTGCTCAAAGCAGTAATGGATGCACTTTGTAAAATATCAGCAATGAAAATTCATCCAGAAGACATGCAAAAATTAGGAATAGTAGATGGTAAATATCAAAAAGCATAATGAACATTTCAAAAAACTAAAAATTATTAAAAAAATAAGAAATAAAATAAAAATTAAAGATATAAAAATGACTATGGCAGAAAAAACAGAAACAGGCAAGGAAAAGAAACAAGTCAGTAAGAAAGAAGTACAGAGAAAAGAAACCAGCAAGCCTGCAGAAGGTCAACCGCTGGCAGTGGTACAAGTTCGCGGTACAGTAAAAGCAAGAAGACCAATTATAGATACGCTACGTATGCTTAATTTGGGAAGACAAAATCAATGTGTTATTCTTTCCGCCACAGCAAGCAATAAAGGCATGTTGATGAAAGTGAAAGATTATGTAACTTGGGGAGAAGTTACCCCAGAGATGCATAAAGAAGTAATAGCCAAGCGTGGAAGAATTTTTCTAGGCCAAGCAACAGACCGAAAAAAGAAATATTCTTATCTTGCTCTTGAATTTCAAGGGAAAAAATATCTTCCTTATTTCCATCTTAACCCTCCCAGCGGCGGTTATGGAAAAAGAGGAATTAAAATGTCGTACGCTATGGGCGGGGCATTGGGATACAGAAAAGATAAAATCAAGGCTTTATTGCAGAGGATGAGATAATATGGTAGTCCATCGAAATAAAAAGATGCGTAAATTCCGCGGTTCAACTACCCATGGATGGGGAAGCAGAAAAAAACACCGTGGTTCAGGAAGTAGAGGAGGATCAGGAAAAGCAGGTAGTGGAAAACGCGCCGGACATAAAAAACAACATCATACTTTAGGTGCGCATGGATTTCTTCCGAGAAGAGCAACAGCGGCAAAAATAATGAAAGGAATTAACTTGGGAGATTTCACTCTTAGAAAACTGGACTTACTAGTTAAAGAAAAAAAAATAACTAAACAAGGAGAAACATATCATATTACTTTAACTTCATTAGGATATGGAAAACTTTTGGGAACTGGAAATACAGAAGCAAAATTAAATATCACCGCACCAGCATGGAGTGCATCAGCAGAACAGAAAGTAAAAGCAGCCGGTGGAGAAATTGTTTCTGGAAATAAAGTACACCTTGAAAAAGCAAAAAAAGAATGAGATAAAATTTAATGGCATCATGGGAAGCATTGTTAAGTTACCTTCCTGAAGTGCAAAGCCCTCAACAAAAACGCTTGCCCTTCAAGGAAAAACTGAAATGGACAGGCGTGGTGATAGTATTATTCTTTGTGTTGGGATTGGTTCCTCTTTTTGGATTAGGAGAAAACGCATTACAACGGTTTGAATTTCTTTCCATTCTTCTTGGAGCTTCATTTGGTTCAATTATCAGTTTGGGAATCGGTCCGCTGGTAACTTCATCCATTGTTCTTCAATTGCTTTCAGGTACAGGTATTTTAAAAATAAATACGGCAACCCCCGAAGGAAGAAAACTGTTTCAAGGATTACAAAAACTCACTAGTTTTTTCTTTATCATTTTTGAAGCAATAGTCTATGTAGTCATGGGCGGTCTAGCCCCATCCGCATCTTTAGTAGGAACCGCGGCATATGCACAGATGGAAATATTGTTAATATTCCAACTCTTCTTAGGTGGAATACTCATTATGTTTATGGATGAAGTTATTAGTAAATGGGGATTTGGTTCAGGAATTTCATTATTTATTGCCGGAGGAGTAGCACAACAAATTTTCATTAGAGCATTTAATTTTCTTCCTTCCCCAACCAACCCGGATATTGCTGCGGGAGCCATCCCTGCTTTATTTCAATCTCTTTCTGCAGGAAATATTACCGAAGCAGGATTGCAGTTGGCTGCAGTTGTATCTACACTAGCAGTATTTGCCATTGCTGTCTATGGACAATCTATGAAAGTAGAAATTCCCCTTTCTTTTGGCAGAATAAGAGGATACAGTATGCGCTGGCCGTTAAATTTTTTCTACACATCTAACATCCCAGTTATCCTCGTTGCAGCATTAATGGCAAACATCCAATTATTTGCCACACTGCTTGAGCGTTGGGGTCATCCTTGGCTGGGTACTTTTTCAGGAAGCAGTCCAGTAAGCGGACTGGTATATTGGCTAAGTTCACCAGGTATTGTACAAAATATTATTAAAGGAAGTTTTACCCTTACTCAGCTTGGACAGGCAATCGTGTATATTTTAGTATTTGTTGTCGGCTCGGTTATTTTCAGTATTTTCTGGATGCAAACAGCAAATATGGATGCTGCTTCTCAAGCAAAACAAATTATGGCTTCTGGATTACAGATTCCTGGCTTTAGAAGAGACGAACGAGTGCTCGAAAAAATTCTCAGCAGATACATTTGGCCATTAACCATCATGGGCGGAGCAGCAGTGGGATTAGTTGCAGCTTTTGCAGATTTAACAGGAGCATTATCACAAGGAACAGGGATTTTGTTGACGGTGATGATTGTCTACAAATTATATGAAGATATTGCTAAACAGCATATGATGGATATGAATCCCCTGATGAAGAAGTTTATGGAATGAGTTCCATAATCTTTATAAAAGCACCACCTCCCACCCATATCCATGGCATTCTTAGACCCCATTTTTAATCCCGTACTTCTTCCTCTGCTTAACAAAAGCCCATTTTTAGGAATTGTAGTGCTTGGTTTCGTTATTTCTCTGCTGATTACTTTAGTCTACAAATATTTCACCAATCAGGAAGAGATGAAACGACTAAAAGATCAACAGAAAGAATTTCAACAACGTATGAAGGGACTTAAAAGCAACCCTGACGAAATGATGTCCGTGCAAAAAGAAGCCATGAAAGCAAACATGGAATACATGAAACACTCATTCAAAGCAACCCTGATTACTATGCTGCCAGTACTCATTATTTTCGGCTGGATGACTGCACATCTTGCCTATGAGCCGATTTACCCTGGAGAAAAATATAGCATTACTGCACAATTTGCTCCAGGTGTAAGTGGAGATGCAGAACTGCTAGTTGATGAAGGAACTACAATACTAGGCAATGCAAAACAAAAAATTGAAGGTGCGCATGCAAGCTGGCAGTTGCAATCGCAAGAAGGAGAACATTTTCTAACTGTAAGGACAGGACAAGAACAAAGCAAGCAGGAACAGATCAAGAAAGTACTCATCACTCAACAATTAACTTACGAACCGCAAATTTCTAATTTTCAAAACTCAGGCATTCTTAACATCAGAATTAATTATAAACTGCTTCATCCTTTAGGAACATTTTCTATTTTTGGCTGGGAACCTGGGTGGTTGGGATTATATATCATCCTCTCTATCATTTTCAGCATGGGATTACGAAAAGTGTTAAATATTTATTAGAAAAAAAGAAATTTAAGTTCATTCTGTAACCTTTTCTTTTTTTGTTTTCTTTTTCTTCCGCATCAATCTTTTCCTTAATTGCTCCGGATTAAAAACCTCTTCAAGGGAAATAGTAACCGAAGTAATGGGGTTTTTTTCTGAATCTTCAGAAGGAACATACTTGCTCAATTCCATGCACCTTTTTTGCCCAAAGTTAAGATCCATTTTTCGAAAACATCCTTCAATCAAAAATTCTTTTGCCACGGGCGATAATTCTAACAATACTCCAAAATTGTTTTCATACCATTTGAGATACATTGCAGTATTTTTTTCAGCTTTTTTTATATGCAAAGGGATGGTTTTTGGAGGAAAATCCTTCTGTTTCCCATAGGTGGCTGCGGCTTCAAGAAGCGCAGTGGGTACGCCAAGTAATTCTAACTGATGTTGATAGATCGTGATCAAAAGATCAGTTCTATCCTCGAGCATAAGGAAACCATTTTCCCCTTTCTTGAGATGTGAAGATGAAGATGATGATGAAGATGATGATGAAGATGATGATGAAGAAGAATGAAGAGATAAAGAATTTTCTTTTTCCAAAGAAAAAGATACAAGAGCACTCAATGTTTCTTTGGGTTGAAAAACTACTTTTTCATCAACAATAAAATGATGCTGATTTGCGCCAACAGAAGAGAAGAAAAATAAAAATGGATCCAATGTTTCATCCACGACTTTCCTAAGAGCCCGTGCACCAATCTTGTAAGGGAAAACTTTTTTCGCAAAGGCATGAAAAGCAGTATCAGTAAATTCTAATTGCACACCGGCAAGATAAAAATCTTCAATTTTCTTTTGAATTAGACCGTTGGTAGGAAGAGCAAGAATTTTATACAGATCTTCTTCTTTTAACTGCTTGAAACTAGCAATATAGGGAACTCTTCCTAACAACTGAGGACTCAAACCATAAGTAGTAAGATCTTCAAAAGTTGGTTCAATTATAGCTAATTGTTCTTGAGAATAAATATCTCGTCCAAACCCTATCCCGCTTCCTTTTTTTAATCGAGAGGCAGTAATTTCCTGCAATCCATCAAATGCCCCACTGAGAATAAAAAGAATATTCCTCGTATCTATTTCTAAATCTTCTCCTTTCCCAGAAGAGGGATCTTCTCCTAAATTTATTTTTGAGCTTTCTAATAAACGAAGCAGGCCGCGCTGCACTCCTTCACGTGAAATGTCATGATTCCAAGCATCTTGTGTTTTTGCGATTTTATCAATTTCATCAAT
>JACPNC010000025.1 GCA_016185685.1 Candidatus Woesearchaeota archaeon
CTTTACTATCGCCGTCGGTATCAAGCTGATTTTCATTAGGATTAGTCAAACAATTATCAGCGAAATCGCAAATATTATCGCTATCAACATCAACTTCAGTTCCCCCCACGCAGAATTGCGTGCAGAGCTGTTCGGTAGTTGCCGTAGTTCCCGTACCATGAGTGATTTTAGTGCTAATAGTTCTTATCCCCGGAGAAAGCAGAGGGTAGTGAGTATAGCTAGGTGCACCTTCATCCAAAGGCACGAATTTATTTGCAGTAGTACTGCTCCCGCCAGCTACATCTCTCGGTGATGCTTTCTCCTGCCAATTTCCTAATCCCTGAATTGGCCTATCCCAAAAAAAATCAAACCCATTGTCTGTCGTTACATCAAAAGTCGGAGGACCAACAGGATCAATAATGAAAGGGTAAAAGTAACCCGTTTTTCTTACATCGTAAGGATTATTTAGGCGAATCTTTTTTCCCTGAAGCGGTTGTGCAAAGGATCTATCCGAAAAGTAACTAAATTTCATCTCGTATTTCTCACTTCCCCAAACCGCAGTGGGTATTGAATCCGCTGGACAAGTATAACAATTACCAGTTGAGGAACGAAGTGAATCATAAGGGCAAGCATCAACATTATCTAGGATGTTGTCATCGTCATAATCATATTTGCAATTCGCGCATCTCAACGTTCCTTCGCATTGCTCACCATAACCTGTTTGTACCACCCCATCACCGCAAAACGCGCCAGTAACGGTGGCAGGAGTGCAAGAAGAAGTACAGTAATTACAAGTTTCTCCGTAAGATGCGGTGCAGACTACTCCGTTATCAGCTCCATTATCACAGTCCTCTATCTCTGCATTACCTAAACCATCATTTCTCAGTTGTATACTACCATCACCACAAAACGTTAACTTACATGAACTTAAACACGAATCAGATTCATAAGAATTGCCGTCATCACATTCTTCTCCAGATTCTATTCTACCGTTACCACAGATTAAAGGAGCACATGCGTTGTCAATACAAAGATCTCCGTTTAAACATTCAACTGTTTCGTATTTTGACATATCTATTTGCGCTTCTAAAATATCAGAATAATATCCGCTTTCTTTAGAAGAAGACCAAAACTCATAACCAGGGAATCTTTCAATACGTAATGAACCATAAATCCCTCGATCAAAACCAAAACCAGTTCCGGCATATCCTTCGTCATTATTTTCGCGAGAAGTGGTATCTGCCCATGCCTGCTCAACAGTCTGTTGAAAAGTTAATGTTTTAGATAAATCAATATTTTCACAAACAAATAAATTCCCCTGACAATCTGCTGGACATCCATCGCCCCCTAAATTATTGCCATCATCACATTGTTCTGTTCCTGCCAAAATACCATCATTACAAGTAGTAATGCAGACTGAAGCACTCGTACCTGAAGTTTCCGTGCAAGACCAACCATTCTCTTCAATACAGATGGTTGAACATCCATCATTTCCTACAGTATTTCCATCATCGCAAGTTTCACCAACACCCACAATTCCATTCGGACTTTGTATAATTCCATCACCGCAGAAAGTTAATTGGCAGGAAGGCGTGCACCAATCAGTACTATCTGAATTGCCGTCATCACATTGTTCTGTTCCTGCCAAAATACCATCATTGCAAGTCGTAATGCAGACTGAAGCACTCGTACCTGAAGTTTCCGTGCAAGAATAACCCTCTTCCTCAATACAGGTGTTTGAACATCCGTCATTTTCTGCAATATTTCCATCATCGCAAGTTTCACCAACACCCACAATTCCGTCCCCGCATTGCAATTGACATCCCGCATACAAGCGATACACTTCTTCCGGCGTTAAGGCTTTGTTGTAAATTTGTGCTTCATCGATAAGACCGTTAAAAAATCTCGAAATAGAACCAGGAAAACTATCTGCCCCAATGTTGATCTGGTGTGTTCCGTAAGGAATTATTTTTGTTCCTTCAGTATTGAGCGATCGAGCACCTCGTATAACTTCCTCGCCATCAACATACAAAATTAATGTTGTCCCATCAAAAGTTGCAGTAATCTGATGCCAATTCGTACCTATTGCAGAACCCGTTAGCCCATCATTATTATATCCACTGCTCCCGGTAATAAATCCTTTCCCTAAACGAAATATTGGTCGGTTGCTGGAGTCAATGTACAAGCTGTACCCTTTGCTTTGGTATCCATCTTCCGTAGCAAGAATATATCTCTCGCCAGTTCCACTATGTTTTACCCAAGCCGATAAAGTCAAGGCATTTGCTGGTTTTAAGTTAGGAGAGGGATCAATACTTACATAATCTCCACTTCCATCAAGGCTGAAACTCTTTCCTACTTTTCCATCCACATCGGAAGTAAAAGTTAAACCCCCTTGTGCTGTTGAACCATACCTTCCATACGCTTCAATAACATTTCCTTCTCCTTTCCAGAAACCTGCCAATCCAGAGAGAGAAGGACACAAATAACTTTCTTCTTTCTGACAACTTGCAGAACATCCGTCACTATCACGAGTCTTACATAGACCATCACCTATGCCATTACAATCAGTATTTAAAGTGCATAATTTTCCATCAGAACATTGTTTTCCATCATCGCACACTTCGGGAGTTTGAATTATCCCGTTACCACAAATTGCTATGCGACAGAGATTATCACAAGAATCCGTTGCTAATCCATTTCCATCATCACAAGTTTCATCATCAAGAGTTCCAGATCTTCCATCGCGTCCTGCGGGCTGAACTATCCTGTCACCACATCGCGCCCAAAGACAAGAGTTAGTACAGGTGTCGGTGCTTCTTTGCTGACAGAGAAGAGCACCAGCTAATCCCCCACATGAAGTAGTACAACTCGTGCTATCAGGACAAGTTTTTCCATCATCGCATTCTTCAAAACCATTCCGAATTCTATCCCCGCAAAACCCATCAATGGAAGTGCAGTCAGTCGTAGAATAATCACAAAGAACACTATCACATGCTTGTTCTCTTCTTCTTCCCTCGGCATCAAGTTCACAGAAGTTAATATTCCCATCGCATTCTTCCTCGCCTTCAATACGATTATCACCACAACTTACAACAGGATCACAAGCATCACCCTTTCCATCAGGAGGAGAATCAGAATCTAATTGGTCAGGATTCACATCCAGAATACAATTATCACAAACATTACCTACACCGTCTCCTCCACCTACAAAAAACTTCTGAAAACGGTTTTCAGAACTACTTTTTTTATCAACCACATATACAAAATCAACTGCAACTCCACTAAGCGAAATTTCAAGACCCACGTCAACTGCCCCAGCCGGAAAGTTAAAACCACTCCAGCGTTTTAGATAATCTCCGCGATGATTGAATTGCACCAAACCACTTTTATCCGTTACGTATACATAACCATATACATCTACGTTTATTCCTTGCGGTTCTTCAAGAACATCTTCCCCAAATACTCCTTTAAAATTGCCTGAAAGATCAAAATATTGAATCCTCCCATTCCCAGCATCTATAACATAAACTCTTTCATAACTAATCCCATCTACTACAAAATTTCGCACTGCAATCGCAGTAGGATTCATTAACTCACCTAGACGACGACCCGGAGAACCAATATTTAACACAAAAACCCCATTAGAATCAAACTTTTGAATTTTTCCATTGCCAGAATCAACTACATAAATATTTCCTAATGCATCACGGTCTATTCCATAAGGGTTAGAAAAACGTCCAGATTCAAAGAGAGCAGGAACTGGAGTTGATGGAATAACAGGATTTACATCATACCCCCTTCCTAACGAAAGTCTTACTACGTTATACTTTGTTACTTTATCCGTTCCTACATCTGTCACGTAAAAATACTCGCCGTCCACAACAATTCCTACCGGCAGAGATTCACTTTGACTTAAAGGAAATTCATCTGGGGCACCACTTCCAGTAGTGAGATATCTTTTTACGTTTTTTGTTGAAGGCTCAACCAAATAAATCTTATCACCCTCAATTGCCATCTGCCCCATCGATGTTAAAGTAGAAGTCCCAGTAAAAAAGCCATCTCTTTCATCAATCTTATTAAGATTTGCACCGCCGCGGTCAAAATCAGCTTGATATGGATTAGGTACTAATGGACAGTTATCATTTAGACCAAAGAGACCATCCCCATCAATATCTGGCTCATTTTTACAAATAGAAGAACAGCCATCATCATTATTTGTATTTCCATCATCGCATTCTTCAAGACCTTTCAAAAGATTATCGCCACAAATACCGTAACAGATGCTGCGGCCTGCACGAATCTGACAATTCCAGCCAGGTTCTATCGTACACGTTGAAGAACATCCATCACCATTTAATGCATTGCCATTTTCACATTCTTCTCCCATATCAAAATCAAAATCACCACATATAGTGAGATCACACACATCACCGCCATCATTACTATCAGAATTTAGTTGGTAATCAAGAATTCCATCTCCATCAATATCAATGCTAGGATTATAATGGTCAGGACAATTGTCACAAGCATCACCAATGCCATCATGCGCAGTGAATTCAAATATATCTATCCCGCTTTCATCCCTATTCACACCCCCATCTTTCGCCCATCCTACATAAATCTTCCCCTGACCATAAAACACCGATACTTCATCATCTGCGAGCTTAGTTTGTTCCTCAGCAAACAATCCGGGGAGTAAATCCCCATTGTCACTTCTCCTGATATCAATGATTGGAGAAGTACCATCACCAGGAATTCCCAGAAACAAATGATCATACAATAAAGTTGAATAACCAACATCAAGAGAGGTATACCTTTTATCCACATTCACTTCCCTTTGAAGATTCCCAATGCGGTCATACACGTTAACATATCCACTGGAAAGGAGAACATAGATTAAACCGGCATTCGAGCCATCTGAAGGGATATCCATATCCAACACACCACTTATTGCAGCATCAGCTGGACCTACATGAAATACATGTTCTACTCCACTGGATGTAATTTTTTTAATATCCCCATTCCCATTAAGAACAAAAATAAAACCCGACCTCTCTGCCAGAGCAATAGGTTTGCCATCCACATCCCATTCGGTGATATAGATACCATCTACAGCATTTAGTTTCTGCACTCTTTCATTGCCAAAATCAGCAATATACAGAAAATCACCTCGGACAAGTACATCTTGAGGATTATCCAGCATTTGACTCTCCGGAACAGATCCAGGTTTGCTGTACTCATCAACTTTAACACCATTTTGATAAACTAGAATCGTGTCAACCTTTGCACCCGAAACGTCTTTAGGAGCAGCGACAAATATTTGGGAAACATAAGGAGAATCCAACACACTAATTCCAGAGATTACTGGCTCAAATATCATTTCTGAAAATGGCAAAGTGGTTTGTACATCGATAGAATCCATCAAACGATACTTCAAGTCTACTGAATCTGTATCTTCCTGCTCAGAATTTGAAATTAATGGACAGTTATCCAAATCCGCACAGATACCATCATTATCTACGTCAATGCAATCGGGCTCGGTTGAAATAGTTTCTCCCGCACTCGCCTTCCCCGCCGCAGCTTCTCCGCCTAATCGTGAACTCCACCACTGCACAATCCTACAAAAAAAACCACAGTTTTCAGTATTGGAATTTGGTGCTTGGAGATTGGAATTTGGAATTTCACCACTTTCCACTTCTACTTCATTATCACTTACCACTTCATTACTTACATCATCAACCGCAAAAACAAAAAAACTGAAAGCTAACACTAAAAAAACTGCTCCCATCACCTGCTTTTTGAGGTTCATCATTGCTTTTTCTCCTCTTTCTGCAATATTTTCTTTAATCTTCCTGCTAATTCTTTTTTATCTGGAAGATAAAGCCGATACTGAGAAGCAAATATTTGTTTATTATCTTCCGGCAAAGTATATTTTACAATTGCTTCTTTTTTATCAGCACAAAGAAGGATTCCAATAGTGGGATTTTCTCCGAGCTGTCGTACGGTCCTATCGTAATAGTGAACATACATTTGAAGCTGGCCTAAATCCTGATGCGTAAGTTTTCCTATCTTTAATTCTATGATAACAAAACAGCGAAGTTGGCGGTGGTATAATACTAAATCAGTATAGAAGTGTTCATCCTCAATAGTAATTTTTTGCTGTCTGCTCACAAACATAAATCCTTTTCCCATCTCTAATAAAAAACGCTTCAAGTGAGTGATGATTTTTTCTTCTAGCTCGGTTTCAGAATCTATCTGTTCTAATCCCAAGAATTCAAAAACATACGGATCTTTAACAACCTCCTGAGCATTTCTTGCCTGTTGTCCTTTTTCTGCCAGTTCTAACACTTCTTCTTTATTCTTATGTAAAGCAACACGCTCAAAAAGAAGCGAATTAATTTGCCGATCAAGCTCACGAACACTCCAACCTTCTTTCTCTGTTTCAAGGAGATAAAACGACCTTGCTAAGTCTTCTTTAAGCCGAAGAAGCAAACAATAATGGCTCCATGACAATTTCCGAGACAGTGTTGCGGAATTTGGAAAAATAATATACAATCTCCTCATCTTTTCCAAATTATCTCTGGAAAATCCTCCGCCATATTCTCTAGTTAAATCAATTGAAATATTTTCAAGTATCCTGCCCCCATATGCTGCTTTTTCCTTACCTTTTTGTTCATATTCTACAATCTTTCTGCCAATTTCCCATTACGCTAGAACTAAAAGTACATTAATTTCCGTATATGCTTGCTTTCTTGCTTTCTCCCAAAGTTCGCCTATGGATTCCAATAGTTCGGAATATTTTTTAGGATTATTACTCATTTTCTCTCTCCCGCCTTCCCCGCCGCAGCTTCTCCACCCAATCTTGATTCCCACCATTGCACTATCCTGCAAAAAAAACCGCATTCTTCGCCACTTTCTACTTTACCACTTGCCACTTCAGACTTACCACTTTCCGCATCATTACTTACATCATCTACCGCAAAAACAAATACACTTAAAGTTAACACTAAAAAAATAATCACCATCGCCTGCTTTTTTGCGTCCATAAATATACTTTATTAAGAAGTATTCTGTCCTTTATATATTTGACTTTTTTACAGAGATAGATATAAAAAAAATTAAAAAAAAAACCGAACTACTTTAATAAAAATATCTTTAAAAAGGCAATAACAAGATATCAGAAAATATTTTATTTTTATGAACTACTTTCTTTCCATTCCAAAGCAACTCTTTTTGTAGCAGTAGTGATTTGCTTACCGGACTCATCATAGAGAACCAAAGTAATCAATACATTAGAAAGATCAGGAACTGTTGCTTTATTGTAAGCAAAACCATTAGGTACTTTTGCAAGATATTTTTGAATCTCTCCTGCAGCAATACTTTGCTTTGAAACTGGAAGAGGAACTTTCTTTTCATAATCATCATACCCTTCTACCATTAGATAAAAATAAGCAGGTTTAACTGTTCCTGCTTCATTATTTTTAAGAGTATATTCAATGTCAGTAATCTTTCCATAAGTTTCTTTCCAAGCAGTTTTTACACTTTCAATCGCTAAAGCAGCCTTGCCCGTGTAAGTAGTTATTACCGGACCAACATCTACTGGAGCAGAAGAATCAGAATCAGCTGCATCAGTACTTTCAGTACCACTATCCACTACTGCTGCCGCTGTCGGCGCTGCAAGTGGCTCTTTAACTTTTTGTTCAACCTGAGCAGTTTTTACTTCAACAGCAGGAACATCAGCAGTTTTTTTCTCAGCTGAAACTGCGCCACTGAGAGAAACATCAAAAGTAGGAGGTTCAACACTAAATCTTCCTAAGTAAAAGGTAGAGACAAGTAATAACACTAAAAGAACACTTTTCAACACACTTCTCGGACGGAGACGTATAACGATTTCTTTTTCTTTATTTTCTTTTTGGTCGTTTTTCCAATCCGCCATAGGAACCGGAAATATATTTTGATATTTAAATGTTTCGAAAGTAGGTAATTATTTAGTTTCTTGAAGCAAAATCGTCGTCATGGCCTAAAGATGAGCGAGGAACAAAGATTGCTTGCATAAAATTATTGGTTTGCTTCATCGATTAACAATTTTTCTTATTATATAGCAAGATTATCTGAAAGCAAACCGAGCGAATGGCCAAGATGATTTTGCCTAACTTCTGAAAGCTAAATAATTACGGAAGTAGAAATTTGAAAATTCAATCAACCAAATAACTTCCAAAAACCTAAACTACAAATAAAACAAGTGAAACCAATATCAACAGTATTCCCGTACCAACTGCGACATAAGAAATCTGCTCCCCGCGAGTAATATTTTTAAAATTTTTCAATTTATTTCCTATAAAAATAAAGAAAGTATTGAGTTGCTGCTGAATATCCTCAAGAGCTTCTTTTATTTCAACCATTCATGAGAGAAAAGAATTCATCTATAAAAATTTATGCTTTGGCAGTTTCAGCAGAAACAACGGGAGCTAATTTTTCAGCCCCTTCTTTCAGCACTTTCAAGTTTACCTGAAAAATTTGAGAAGTAATTACTTCACCACAAACTGTTTTTCGCACTTCTAAACCAGGCTGTTTTTCCCCTAAACGATTTTTACCGGAGAAACCAACTCCTTTTCCCGTAAAAATCTTTTTACGAGGTGTAACAATGCCTTTGCGCATGGGAAAACCAGCCTTATCAGATCCGCCAGTAACTTGAAACTCATAACCCGTAAATCCAAGAGCATCACCATTCAAAGTATCCCCTATCTTGCGTTGCAGGAGAGAATCTGCTTGTGGACTCTTAAGTTCTTTTTGATAGCTCTTTCCATCAGGAGTAGAAAGAACAACTTTGAAATCTGCCATGTTTTTTTCAGAAAAGAGGGGTTATTTAAAAACTATTCGCTTTTTTGTACTTATTTAGCTAAATACTGGGCTTCCTAAGAAGCTTCCTAAGAACTATTCTTTTGCTGGCTATTTTGCTGACTAAACTCTAATTCTTTTGCTTCAGCAGATAATCGAGCAAATTCTTCTTTAAGTCTTCCTAATTCCGTCCTTTTAAATTCATTTATTTGATTTTTACTTGCATCCCATTCTAGAGGACGCAGTTTACGTTCAAGGTGATATAAGAGTTCTTTAAGCTCAGATAAGCGTTCTTGTGACATAAAATATCATAAACCCGCTATCTTATATAAAACTTGGGTATAAAAAGTAAAGAATCCAATATTCTTATCCCACTAGAGGAAAGTTTAAAAATTCCCCTTAAAGAAAAAAGAGCTTTATGGACGAAAAACACCTGACAAAAATCGCTTTCTTTGGAACAATTCTTGGTTTGCTTTTCCTCTGGGGATATAGCCAGCAGGTGCATCTTGAAAGTTTTGCTCATCTTGATGAACTCCCATCAGAGAAAGAGATTACAGTGCGGGGAATAGTCACAAAAATCAGCCAACAGGAAAAAGCTTGGTTTCTTGAAGTGGATGGTGAAACTATTGAAAAAGTTCCCGTGGTACTCTTTCCTGAAGAAGATATTTTTCTGCAAGAAGGTGATTATGTAGAAATAGCAGGACAAACTAAAAATTATAAAGGAAAAAAAGAGATTGTTGCAAGTGAAGTAGTAGTAAAATAGAAGAAAGAATATCCCCTCAAAAAAATCTTCACCACGCAACCATCCGATGCGATTTCTTAAAAGTATTATAACTGTTAAATGCATGAAACTTTGCCGCGCCGGTCACACCTTTCATAGCTTTCTGCAGCTTCTCCTCTTTCTCTTTTGCCTCTTTTGCAGAAGGGGCTTTCTTCCCTTTTCCACCAGAAACATAAAAATCGCCCATCACCCTCTTCCTCTTTTTTCTCTTCAGCGGCTTCGCCTTCCCCCGTCGCTTCGCGATGATAGCGGAACAATTCGCTTCCTAAAGATTCCATTGCGGTTTGAATAGACTTGGATACATCGCCAAGAAGCCAGAAAGTTTCTTCAACTTTCATTTTTTTATATAATTCGACTTGTTCATCAGTCCAAGCATAAACGCGCGAATTCACTTCTAACCTTCCAATATGCACCGGACCGCGCTGATAACCTTCCTGTACAACTTTTAGCTCCGGTCGAGTGCGATAATTAAAAGTTAATAAAACACATCCATTTGCCCCGTCTTTATGTTTTTTGGCAATGATTTCAATATCCAAAAGACTCCCTTCAAACGCCGAAACAATATCGGCTGATTCTAAACTGGAAGTTTTCATTCCCAACTTGCTGACGTGATGCAAATAGGGTTTAATCCATTGCACATACATTTGCACAATTTCAAAGTGTTGCCGGAGATAACTTAACATGAATTTTTCCCGATTTTCATGTTCTTTATGTGTGGATTCTTTCCATGATTGATATTGGGCAAGATGTCGTTTTAAAACTCGCAGAACATTTCTGTTAAAATCTTTCTCCATGGAATCCACCCATTTTTCCATTTCTTTTCCGTCTTTAAATGGAGGTAAATCAAAAAACAAGTCAGGCAAAGTGATAAATTCCAACTGCGTCGCCATACCGTACACCGAAGCGGCACTTTTTCCACCGCCTTGCACTAAGTCAATAAATACACCTTTTAAAGTAATTTCGTCTCTTTTATCTCTATCACTCAATGGTTTTTTTATTTCTTCTGCAACACCACGATAATAGCCAAGGCGTTCTTTGATGATACGTAGCTCCCGCACCATCTGAAAAAGTTCTTTAATCATCTTGCCAATCGTTGCGAGAAATTGGGAAACCCTATCTTGCTGCGCCCCTAATCTCTGTTGTGTAACTCCAAAAAATGCTGAATTTTCTGCTGCTGCAAAAGAATCCTCTACTTTTTCTACCCGCTCAAAGTTTTGTTTGAGATATTCTAAAAACCAATAATACGGCTCTTCAAGACTCAGATCATATTGCTCAAGAGTAACACGATAAGACTTTAATGGACGAGGATAACCTGTTTTAAAAAATTCCCCGTGGGCAACCATCTCTTTTTCTTCTTCGTCGGCATCTTTTTTATCAAGTTCATCGCCTTCCACGGGAGAAAAAGTTTTATTTTCTTTATTTTGAACATAATTTTCTTTCTTATCTTCTTTAATAAACCCGTACTCTACCAGAAGTTCTGCTTTTGTTTTCGCTTTCTTTGAAATTTTTACTTTATCTGCCATCTTTTTTATCTAACCATCTTTTTGTAGGAAGAAGAGATTCATCTTTAATAACTTTACCTCTTTTTTTCAGATTTGTTACACAGAAAAAACATCATCCCTTCCTGAACTTCTATTTTCACATTAAAACCTTCTTTT
>JACPNC010000050.1 GCA_016185685.1 Candidatus Woesearchaeota archaeon
ACTCGTGCAACCTCTTTTTCAATACTTTACGCAAAACAGTTTTGTTAATCAAAAGGTTGCATCTACCAATACGGTAAATCATTGTTCTCGTCTCAAATATTGGCAAAGCCAGCCCTCTGCTTCAAAAAGCTAAATAATTACCACAAAAAGAAACTCTTAAATAGAGAAACAACTTTTATATATTAAAAAAATAGAAACAACAATTACATGATAAAAATCATCGTCTACACGACACCTACTTGTCCGTGGTGTGTAAAAACAAAAACATTTCTTAAACAGAAAAATCTTTCTTACACTGAGAAAAACGTGGTCGAAGATGAACTAGCTAGAAATGAAATGATTCGAAAGTCCCGCCAGATGGGCGTTCCTGTTCTTGATGTCAATGGTAAGGTGATTATTGGTTTCGAACCTGAAGCGATTCTTGCAGCGCTTCCTAAATCTTCTTCTAAAAAACCAAAGAAATCTACAAAAAAATCAAAAAAAGTAAAGAGTAAAAAAATGAAAAAGAGAACGTAAATTATTAAAAGAGACCTTCTTTTGATTTTCAGCTTATGGAGATTTTTACAAAAAAAGAGTTGCAGTTTCGGCAAAAAGAAATTTTACAGAGAATAAAAGATGGAGCTATTTTCATTTGTGCTACCGATACCATTTATGGCCTCAGCTGCAATGCGCTTTTAGAGCATTCCGTTGCAAAAATTCGCCAGCTCAAACATCGTTCCGATTCTCCTTTTTCTGTATGGGCGCCTTCCTTAGCTTGGATAGAAAAAAATTGTGAGATAAAAAACAATACTGCGAGTGATTGGCTAAAAAAATTACCTGGACCTTATACTTTGATTCTTCCTCTGAAAAAAAATAAGGGTCTATCTGGATGCATAGCCAAGAATGTCTGTTTTGGAAACACTCTCGGCGTACGTTTGCCAAATCATTGGGTTTCCAAAATTGTTGAAGAGTTAAGTATTCCTTTAATTACTACTTCAGCCAACAAATCCGGAAAGCCATTCATGACTTCTCTCGAAACACTTGATCCAGATATTGCTGTAGGAGTTGAATTTCTTATCTACGAGGGGCCAAAAGAAGCACGGCCAAGCCAGATTGTGGACTTGACTACTCCTGCCGGAACTGTGAAAAGCAGATGAACGTAAATTAAGCAAAACGCATTGCATAAACACCTATTGCATTTGCATAAAGAGAAATCTGTTTTTCCGAGCATTTATATACAATATGTAATTTAAAAGAAAAATCATGTCTCTGGAAGTGCGTATCTTTGAAACTGAACAAGAAGCTTATGATTTCCTAGACTTTTATTTAGAAAAAAACGCTGAAGCCATGCAACAGCTACAACGCCAACCACTTGACTCTTCGCTGCTAGTAGAACTTTATTGCCCTATTACGTTAACCTTAGATAATGGGACTTATTCTTTTTATGGGGGAGTCGGTGATTCTACTGAAATGACGGGGACGGAGTATCCAACGCCATCTACTCTTGCTGATGGAGTCCACCAAGCATTGGAGCTCTATGCTGATATTCTCCCTAAAATGTTTCTTCGTCCGCTTTTATTTACTGTTAAGAATATCCCTCCACTTCCTCTTGAAGAAGCCATGCTGTTGGCGCAGGAAGTTCTTGATTCATTGCCAAATGAAGAACGCGAAACCTATTTGATCGATATAGGGGGTAAAGAAAATTTGGAACGAGAGTTAGAAAAAAGTCTGTCTTGTCGTGGACTTAACGAAAGTGAAGTGCTTGAATTTAATCAGGAATACCGAAAAGCGCCGAAAGGATTGGATTGAGCATTTAAATTCTAGTCACTTTGCTTCACTTCATTTGTGAGTTTTTTTATTTTGGCAATGAAAAAACCTTCGGTATCATTATCTTGCGGCCAGATTCTTAAAGTATTTTTTATGGACGAATGATATTTTTCTCCATCAAATTCTAAAATCGCCGGTGAGGTCTTCAGTCCATCTAATTTCACTGAAATTATTTCTGCTTCAGGATATTTTTTCATCAAGAAATCAACAACCCCTTCATTCTCTTCTGGTTCGACAGAACAAGTAGAATACACTAATTCTCCTCCTGTCTTTAAATTTAAGAATGCATTTTCTAAGAGTTCTTTCTGTTGCCGTGCCAGCTTGGTAATCATATGCGGATTCCAGATGCGAATAGTTTTCAAACTCTTTCGAATAGTTCCCGTGCCACTGCAAGGGGCATCTACTAAAATCTTGTCAAATTGAAATCCGCGAAATCGTTTCCCGTGCATCAGGGAAATCAGTGTATTAGTTAGTCCGCTTCGCTGTAAGTTAATCCCTAATGAAGAAAGACGCATTCCTTTGTAATCATTGGCAACAATAAAACCTTTATTTTGCATCATTGCTGCCATTTGAGTGGTTTTACTTCCGGGAGCTGCGCAGAGATCAAGTACTATTTCTCCTGGTTGTGGCCGTAGTACTAGAGGAGGAATCATTGATGCTGCTTCTTGCACGTAAATTTTGCCAAGCTGATGCTCAAGTAGATGTCCGACATCGCGTCTTTCTGCGTGAGAGATCCAGAATCCTTCTGTACACCAGGGAATTTGTTCCAACTGCCATCCCTTATCCTCAATGCTTTTTTTTATTTCTTCAATGCTTCCATGCAAAGTGTTGATGCGAATGCTTCTGCGCAAGAAAGAAAGTGAATATTGTTTGAAGAGTTCCCAGTCCGTAAGTTTTGAATACCGTTCAATAAATGCAGGTTTAAAGATAATTTGTTCAGTAGTAGGAATCTGTTTAGTAGTATGAATTTGTTCTGGAGCAGGTCTTGGTGTTGCTTGTTCGTGCATGGAATAGAAAAAGAAGGGCGTATTTAAAAGAGTATTGAAGATTTGTACCTGTCTCCAGAAAGCACTGAGGTATATACCTTTTAGTCTATAGGTTTAAGTGTTCATTCTAATCTTTACCTCCGGTTATGTCTTACACAGGTACTTTCAGCTCTTGGACAAGAAGTTTTCTGTTGGCAGGAAGTCTTGCACTTGGCTGTGGAAATGAAACTACTTTGTATCCAGTAGAACAATGTACTTCCGACTATTGTGAAAAGAAAGAAATTCCAGAACCGCAGGAAAAAAAACCAGAAAAAGTATGCCCTAATGGAAATGAAGGTGATTCTTTCTGGCTCCTTCCCAATGGCACTCTTGGCGATATGGCTGAAAAATGCAATGAGGAGCAAATTTGCCTTGGCGGATTATGTGCCAAACTAGGAACTTTTACTTTTGTTTCAAACAGAGACGGAGAAACAGAAATATATACTCAAGAAAGAGTTGCAGCACCCATAAAAATTACCACTTCACAACCAAATGAATCTCCGCTTTCTCCCTATTGGTGTGGTAGCGAGATTCTTTTATTTGAATTGATGAAAGGAGACTCTTCCGAAATATCTCGCTTAGACAGTAATGGACATCCCCAAAGCATCAGTCATTCTTCTCGATATAATAATCATCCTTCTTGCGATGCTGCAGGAGAAATAGCTTACTTTTCTTCTGATAGGACTGGAAGCTGGAATATTTACAAAGTAGGAATGTATGGGGGTGCGCTTTCTCGTCTTACCCATGGTCCAGATTCCCACCTTCCTGAGACCTTATTAGCTGCATTTAATCCAGATATTTGTAAAACAGGAGATTGGGTTGTTTTTCGTTGCGATTACAGGGTTGATGAAACACATGAAGTCAGCGAAATTTGCAAAATACATTCTGATGGAACCGGCTTAGTGAGATTAACTTATACCGAGCACGGAAGTAATGATGCGCCAGCATGTTCTCCTAATGGGAGAGAAGTAGCTTTCACCTCTTTAAGGTACGACGCAGAGCTCGGACATTCAAATGAAGATGTGTACGTAATGGATATAGATGGCAATAACGAGCGAAGAATAACTTCCGATCAAGAATCTGAGTCTACTCCCGCATTTTCCCCTGATGGAAAATTGATAGGGTATGAAAAAATTATTTGGATTGGAGAAGGGAGATATGTCAAGGATTTATGGGTGACGGATAGAGATGGATTGGAATATCTTCAACTTACTAACGATGCTGGGAAAGAATATAGCATAAACTGGAAACCTTAAGATTTCAGTTGCTGTTGTAAGAAGTGCTGATATGCTCCAAAAAAACCCAGAAGTCGTTCTAAAATATGCTTCACTTCTTCATGTTTCTCTTCTAATTCTAAATAGATTTCTTTTACTTTTATTTTTTTCAGATCAACTACAAAGAGTTCTTCTGCTTCCTGAAATTTCTGATACATCTTTTTCCAGGCAGCCGCTACTTTCTGGAGCATTTCTCTCTCTAACTCTTGTTCCTGAACAATTCTTTTCTTTACTTTTTTCCGATGTTTGAATACCCACAAAGGTGATTTTTTCTCTGTGGCTTCTTCTTGAATGATAATATGGATCTCTCCCAGATTTAGCGCTTCAAGTTCATCTCGTAAAGCGACTATACACTCAGAAATTTGTATAAAGAATTCTATCAGTCCTTCATGCTCTGCATAATTGAAGTGGAGATGCATGATCAGCATATCCATGGCAAGAAGTTTGGTTTCAAAATCATGCGTTGCAGTAACTGCCTTTTTTCCAGCATCAATACCCCTATGAAGATCTTCCAGCACTTGTTGTGCTTCTTCAGCTAATTCACCAGTAAGCGTAACCATCTTTATCACTTTTTAACTTTCACTTCGTATTCCTACTTTCACTCCAAACCTTTCTGTCTCTACTGTCGTCGCTCCAGAAAAAACAATCTCTTTGACATTCAATACTGATTTCAAATCGCCTTCCATGCTTTTTATGGTTATCAAAAAATCCTTCTCTGCGTTCACTAAAACCAATTTTTTTATTTCTTCTTTTTGCTGCAAAATATAATTGGTAAATTTCTTCCGTAATGTGGGGCATGAGTGGCGCAACTATCTTGAGGACACTTAAAAGACTTTGATATGCAACATATTGTGCGCTTTTTCTTGCATCTACTCCCCGTGTTTGCGCATTATATAACCTATCTTTGACAATTTCCATGTAGTGATCACAGAGAGTGTGCCAAAAAAAGTTTTCCACTGCTGCTTTAGTGCGCGAATATTCGTATGCTTCAAACGTTTCCGTGCATTCTTTAATCAACTTTTGTAATTTACTAAGCATCCAACGGTCAAAGACTTCGGTAACTGCGGTCGGTTGAGCATGAGCGTCATAATCTTCTAAATGCATCAAACAAAATTTGCTGGCATTCCAAAGCTTGGTGACAAATTTTTGTCCGGTAACTAAATCTTTTTCCATGAACGGAAGATCATCACCTAATGTTGATCCTGCTGCCCAAAAGCGCAAAGCATCAGCAGAATACTTCTGGATCATCGCCTGCGGTTCGACGATATTTCCTAAAGATTTTGACATTTTTCTTCCTTGCGGATCCTGCGCATGGCCGGAAATCATCACCCGTTTCCAAGGTACTTTATTGAAATGAAAGTAGCTTTTTACGGCGGTGTAAAAGAGCCACGTTCTGATAATATCGTGCGCCTGCGGTCTGAGATCAAAAGATTTTTTCTCATCATATTTGTAATCATATTCTCCTAGATGCGCCCAATTGCCGGCAATTTCCGGACTCACGGAAGAAGTCGCCCAAGTCTCCGTCACATCTTGCTCTCCCGTACATTGTGAACCTATCCCATTTGCACCGCATGTTTACCACATTTCTCGCATGTCCACACTGGAATGGGAATACCAAAATGTCTTTGACGTGAGATGCACCAATCCCAGTTTAAATTTTGCACCCAGTGGTCATAACGCACTTTCATGTGTTGTGGATACCAAGTAATTTTATTTGCCGCTTCAAGCAATTCTTCTTTTTTATCTAAAACACGGATATACCACTGTTTTGTTTTTAGAAATTCTAATTCAGTCTTACAGCGTTCATGCACGTTTACTGCATGGACAATTTCTTTCTGCTTCAGCAAAGCGCCAGTTTCTTTAAGCTTATCTAAGATAGCTTTTCTGGCTTCTTTAATTTTTAAGCCTTTAAATTCTCCTGCCAGCTCATTCATTTTTCCATATTTTTCAAACACTACGCGGAGAGGAAGTTTATAGCGATACCATTTATCCACGTCTTCTTTGTCTCCAAAAGTACATACCATCATTAAACCAGTGCCTTTTTCTTTGTTTACTGATTCATCTGCAAGAATGGGGACTTCATAATTAAAGAAGGGAACTTTTGCAAATTTCCCTTTAAGATTTTTATATCTTTCATCTTCTGGATGATAGAAAAGAGCAACGCAAGCAGGTATCATCTCCGGTCGCGTGGTGGCAATAACTAATTCTTTTCCTCCGCAGGAGAAAATAATATCGTTGAAGTGTGAAGTCATATCAACACTTTCAAACTCTGCCTGTGCAATTGCAGTTTGACAGGAAACGCACCAGGAAACCGGCGATTCTTGCTGAAAAATTCTGCCTTTTTCATAAAGATCAAGAAAAGATGCTTGGGAAGTAATTTGAGAATGTACATCAATGGTACTGTAAGTGTGTTTAAAGTCAGCAGACATGCCAATATCTTTCCAGCTCTGGATGAATTTTGGTTTTTCTTCTTTGATAACTTCAAGACAAATTTTTACAAATTCCTCTCGTTTCATTTTAGTGGAAAGAATGTTTTTGTTTTTCTCTACTAACTTTTCTGTAGGCAGGCCATTATCATCCGTGCCGAAAGGAAAAAAAACATTATCACCGCGCATTCTGCGAAAGCGAACGATAATGTCTTGCTGAGTGTATGAGAATGCATGTCCTATGTGCATCTTTCCAGAAACCGTGGGCGGCGGTGTGTCCACGCTGTAGGTGGTGCGCTTTTTATCTGGATGAAATTCAAAAATTTTTTGTTCTTCCCAGTACTGCTGCCATTTTGGTTCAGATTCTTTTGCATCGTAGCGTTCTGGAAAAGTAATGGCGGTCATAACGATGTAGGAAAGAGGGGTTATTTAAAAAAGTTGAGGAAGGAAGTATGTGCATAGCTGAGAGAACCGCCTGCCCGGCCCAAAATATGTCGTCGTGGCACTACGGCAGGGAATAAGGATTGGTAGGCAAAAACTTTATTTTCTAACTTCTTATATTCTCGAAAATCATGCTGGTTTTTGCCCACGACGACTGGCCAGCAGGCGGTTCTCATTTGAGAAAGTGCTGGCTGGCCGTTCGCTTGGTTTGCATCTTGAAAAATAAACGAGATGAATATTTGTTTGTCTTTGGAGAATGCAAAACAATAATTTCATGCAGAGCAACAGTGGTTCCTCGCTCACATCTTGGCCCAGACTAGCGAGTGAGCTCGCAGAAAGCTCAGCTCGCTCCACAATTACCCCAGCACTTTCCTGAGCTATGCGCATACGGAAGGAAAGTAAAAAATAAATTCTTGATTCAATGAAAATGGGTCTAATATAGCTAATGTGGCAAATATTCGAATATTAATGAGCCACATTTGCTATTAGTAATTGTGAACAAATGTTCGAAAATATTTCACAATTACTATACTCCGCAGCTGTTGCTGGTAAGCAACCCCGGAAACTGCAGTTTCCCGTGTGCTGCGATTGGGATTTTTACTTTTCTAAGACTTCTGTAGGAGTGAGGCATGTGAATTCTTTCACTTTGGAAAAATCTCGATCCAAGGAAATGAGCGCAGTGCATCCATTACTGATAGCGCATTGCAACACAAGACTATCATCAAAATCAAGTTTGTAGCGGGTCATTTTCATCGTTGCTCTAATTTTATCTGTCATCCTTGCGGGATATATTCGTAAACCAGAATATCCTAAAAGACTAAGAAGAAAGCGACGTATCTCTTCAGGAGTTTTATGATATCGCTCTAAAATAATAACAATTCCATCTACGCTAAAATCAAGAAGCATCGCGGTTATTTCTCCAGTTCTTATTTTGGTAAGGAGTTTACTGCAAATTTCTGTATGTTCTTGTTGTAAAAGCACTTCAAGAAAAATGTTAGTGTCGAGTTCGTACATATTTTTCACTTCGTATTTCTGCAATCTCATGTTGCAGTTCAACTGAACTCTTTTTTACATTTTTCAACATTCCTTGTATTGCTGCAACTGGATTTCCAATGGCATGTACTTCCGCAACAAATTCTTCATCTTCTGCCCAAAAATTAAATGCTTCTTCAGCGGCTTTACTTAATGAACCCTTGCCATAACCAAACCTTTCCATCGCCGTTTTTCTAAAGCGTTCTTCAGTTTGTTCTGGTATAATTACTTTTACAAGGCCCATTTGTCCATAAGGGCATAAGTACTTTATAAACTTTTCCTTACTCTACTTTACAACTTCCAAACCACGATTGATGTAATAACTCCCGTGAAAGTGTATTTAATTCCTGTTTTGTTCCTTCAACATAAAACACTGCAATCATTTTATCTTCTTTTTTATTCACTTCAATAGATAAGAGTTTATGTTCTCTTCCTGCAAATATTTTTTCTAAATCTACTGTGGGAACAAGAGAAGTAGTGTTCAAAGTTAATTTTTTTTGATAAGCGCCGATGGATTTATTTTCAAGATACTTGTCGATTGCCATTACCACCCATACTGTTGCGTACATGGCTGAACTAAGAAGATAGTTTCCTAATCCTGCCAGCAGACCGAAGATGGCAAAAATCCAGATGCTTGCGGCACTGGTAAAGCCAACCACTTTGTCGGAAGTTTTTATCAATGCTCCCGCGCCAAGAAAACCGATTCCTGTAACTACTGCAGAAAGCAAAGGAAGTGGATTTTCTGTTGGTAAGATTATAGCAACCAACGATAACCCGCAAGCGCCCATGGCTACGAAAAGATACGTGCCGAAACCGATTGGCTTGTGCATGCGCTGGCGGACCATTCCGTAAGCTAGAGACAGGAGAAAGACAAAAAGAAGACGCTCGAGGATGGTTGCGATGGTAAGGGGAAGCATAGCTTATTGGTTAAGAAGAGGAAGGATTTAAGGTTTGTGAAGAATATTCTTTTTCATGCCTTCTTTTAGCGAAAGGTATATTGCCGAACAAGAAATCAAAAGAGTAAAAGTTGTGTGAGAAAAGGATAAGATTCACTCTTTTGCATTCTTCCATAAATCATCAAAAAAAGAACTTAGTGAATGAGCAATGGGCCTTGAAATAATATGGGCACAGGAAAATTCTTCTTCATAAGAAAAGAGAAAAGAATGATTTCCTACAATCATAAATGCCGAAGGGGTAATAGAAGAGAGAATACGTGTTTGGGTATGCTTTAACTTTTGGAAAAAATCCCAATAGGAAGTATTTTTATCTACGAACAGTATTTTTGCTTTCTTTCCTAAGCGCGCTCTTTCCTTGTGCCAATGCATCCAGAAAGTATTAAAGTTTTTTTTCTTAGACGAACGAACCCCCATTATTTTAAACTCGTCCGTAGATTTTTGGAGCACTTCGTCAACTATGGGTTTTATGCCTCTAAAACCTTTTATCATAAATACACCTTCTTCAGGAGCTGCAAAGAGATGTAATTTCTTTAATTCTGGAATGATATTTTGTAGTTTTTCTCTTTCTTGCGAAAGTTCTTTCTCTTTTTCCTGAAGATATAACAGCAAAGATTCAGGATCTGTTGCATGAAAAACTTTTACTCCGTTTTCTGAGCTTACCTCAACTAACCCTTTACTTACCAGTTTTGCGAGGGTAGCATAGATTTTCCCACTGGAAATTCCTGCGGAAGTGATAATTGTTCCCGATTTTGCCTTTCCCTGCTTGAGCAGGCTAAGATACACTTTAACTTCATTCTGTGTGAGCCCTAAGCTAGAAAGGAGGTTTTCATACATTTTAGTACCCACAAAGAGGGAGGTAATATTTAAATATTAGTTACTACTTTAGAGAGATATTAAACTCAAATTAAAACTCAATAAAAAAACAAAAAGGTGATACTTATGACACAAAACAAACAAAAAGACCTCAACAGAACTTCGCTTGAAGCAATTGCAACTGAACTTAAAAAATTTCCTGCTGAAAAATGGAAAACAGTGAGAATGAAGAATTTTTTCCATCAA
>JACPNC010000044.1 GCA_016185685.1 Candidatus Woesearchaeota archaeon
AGACGGCGATAGAATTGCAAATGCAGAAGATTGTGAGGAATTGAATCGTCTTTCCTGGAGAAATCAAGCATATTCGGATACTGATGAGGATGGTGTTCGTGACTCTACTACATTAACAACAACCACCTGTTTTGGTGACACGGTACCTGAAAAATTCACGCTTGCTGAAAATGGACCAGATAATTGTCCGAATGATGCGAATGCAGATCAAAAAAATACTGACCAGGAACTTGCTGATGCCGAAGCAACGCTTACTGTAGATGCATTAGGCGACGTTTGTGATGATGATAAAGACGGCGATGGGGTTCTTAATGCTGATGACAAAGATGTGTCTGGCACTGACGCTTCGCTCAATCCCACTCTATGTCAGGATGTAGATGCCGATGGATGTGATGATTGCAGTGTAACCAGAAATCCTCCTAATCCAGCAAATGACGGAACAGATATTGACAGCGATGGATTATGCTACATGGGCTTAGAAATTAACCAATTAAGTTTTTCCAAAGGACTTTATGGCGATGATTGTCCTGAAGATAATCTCAACGATCAAGATGAAGATAGTATTTGCAAAGGCATTGAAAACAGATATTCACAAAAATTTGGACGGGATAACTGTCCAGCTGTTGCAAATCCAGACCAGTTGGATACGGATAGAGATGCGGGCGGTGCTGATTTTACTATGGGAACAAGCGACGATTTTCTAGGTGCTGACGGCTTACTTGGTACTGCAGATGATGTGGGTGGTGATGCCTGCGATGCCTGTCCTTATGATTCTGCGGGTGGTTTTGTGGGTGGTCCTAACGGCGATGATTTTGATGGAGATACTATTTGTACTTTCATAGATGCGGAACGTAATCCGTTAGATAACTGTCCTGCTGTTGCAAATAAAGAACAGGAAGATACAGACGGTGATTTGCAAGGAGATGTCTGTGATGTTTGTCCAGAAACAGAGATTGCTGCTGAGGTGGATGACAAAGGATGTTCACAAATACAAGTTGATACAGATGCTGACGGCATTTGCGATCCGGGAAAAACAAGCACTTTCTGTACTGGAAATGATAACTGCATTAATGTTAAAAATGGTAATAGCAATTCTGTCGATACCTGTCTAGAAGTAGATGCCGCTTTTTGCAACCAAGCGGATAACGACGGCGATGCGGCTGGAATTGACGGGATTCTTGGCAATACTGACGACAAAGGGGGCGATGCTTGTGATACAGACGATGATAATGATGGGGTAACTGATGCGGATGATTGCGATCCTTTGAATTCAGCTGCTTGGCAAATGAAAAATATTTACGAGGACAATGATCGTGATGGTTACACTGCAGGTAATCCTGACACGATGGGTGTAGAAGAACGTTGTATTGGAAATGGTGACGATATAGTTTTCCCTGAAACTCTTACTCCTTCCGATCTTGAAGATTGTGATGACAGACTTTTAGGAGCGGATGGCTCTTCCGGAACTATTGACGGAGATACTGCTGATGATGGTGAAAATATTAATCCTGGTGCAATAGAAATCTGTGACGGAGTTGATAATGATTGTGATTTTGATTCTTTAACCAACACTGGTATTGATGAAAGTGGAAATGCTCTTTGCACTGATGCTTTTAGTTGTACAGAAAATATTTGCCTTGGAAGTGCTGGCTGTGAATTTGTTGAAACTGATTTGCTTTGTGACGATGGAAAATTTTGTAGCGGAGTAGAAATTTGTGACGTTGATAATATTAATGCAGGTACTGATGGTTGCGTAGCTGGGACTCCGATAGTTGTAGCTGACGAGGATATCACTTGCACAGTGGACTCTTGTATTGAAAGAGTAGATGGGTCAGAAATAGTGCATACGGTTTCCTGTGCTGCAAATTTTATCTGTCCTTTAAATTATTTGAAAGAATGTCAATTGTTAGGGAACATTGATAACCTCGGCAGTATAGATTTGCAGGATGTAGTAAGATTGCTTGATCATTTAAGTGGAAAGAATTCCCTTATTAATGAAGTTACGGAAACAGACACTATTGAGGCTAAGCTTTATCGCGCCGACGTGAACTGCGACCGTGTAGTAAATATTCTTGATGCAATTAAATTAATACGCTTTATTAATGTAGATTTATTGGAGCCTGCCGCAGAATTAACGTGCAGTTAAAATCCTAACTTCGCCACATTATGTATGTTTTTGATTAATGGAGGTATGCAAGAACTTATCAAACTTTATTCAATGAAAATGAGTCTAATACCCCGCAGTTCTACTGCGACCCATTTTCAAGAGTAAAAATCCCATTGTCCATTATTATCAAATGCCCTGCAGCTCTGCTGCGATTGGGATTTTTACTTTTTTACGGCAACATTTCTTCCAATAGATCTAACTGTTGATGCGCTCTCTCTTGCTGTTGTGCAACTAAATTTTGCATGAATGGGGCGATGGCATCAAAAGAGAGATCGTAATGAAAATCAGGTGAAATTACATGTACTTCGTCTTTAAAGAAAGCATATAACTTATCATGATATTCTTTTGGGGCTATAATTCTATCGTAAAGAGAATCATCCCACTTATCAACAAGATTTCTCCATCTTTCAATCTCTTCAGTTAATTTGTCTGTCTTTTCTGGTTCTTGGCTTAATTGTTCCAAATAAGGCAAGACATTCTCAGCAAAGAAATTGTTTTGTGCAAATTCTTCCGGATACGTTCTGGCAAAAGCTATCTGTACAAAGTGAGCATAGCGTTCTGCCATATATTCGTTCTCAAAACCATAGCAAGGGTGGCAAGGAAAAGGCGTAATCTCATCAATCAGTTCTTTTTTTTCTGGAGTGTAATCGTAATATCTTTCCAACTGCAAGTGTCCAAGTTCATGAGCGAGAACATGGTGCTGGCCACCAATGAGATACCCAAAGTATGCTTTTCTTCCCCCAACTGCATCTTCTCCAAAAGCTGCTATATCCCAGAAATCATTTAAAAAAATATAATTTACTGCGTTAGTAAACCCCATGACTCTGAACAAGCGTTTTGAGACACCGCCATATTCATCTTTGCATGATTGCTGGATGGGGTTATAAAAAATAACTTGTTCCAAAAGTCCAAGATTTTCTTTATGGTTAGAAAAATCTTCCAATATGAACGAATAGAATTTCTGCAAATCTTCTTTATACTCGGGAGGATGATCAAACCACACTCTGCCTATTTTAGAAGTTTCTGCATCTTCAATGGTGCATGCGCGTGAGACTACTTCTGAAGGATCTTCTTTTTCAAATGGAAGATTTCTGTCACGACTGCAGGCAGTATACAATAAAGTAGGATCTTCAACACAAGAGCTTATTCCTACTGTGGCAACTCCTGCAAGAAAAATGTTTTTAATCTTTGACCTCAAATTCATGGAAAGAGTATAGTAAATAAATCTCTTTAAGCTTTAGGCATATACAGAATAATTCTCTAGTTGCTTTTCAGCATTTTTATTACTCAACTTACTGATTAACTCTTTTTCCCACCATCCAAAAAGCAACTGCTAAAAAGGCATATGCGCTGATGTAGAAAATATCGGAAGCCACACCTATCAAACCATAAATTTCCTGGGAAGTATAATATGCAAACAAAAGATCTCCAACGAAAATAGCCCCATTTGCAATCATAAAAAGTAGTAATGATGATGCCATGCTGTTATGCACTTTTTCAAAAAAAAGATATACATTCAAAGAAGCAAGTACAATTAAAGCACTGATAATAGGGTAATAGAAATTTAAGAAAGCGGAGAAGCCTGACTCTCCGGGCTTTACGATGCCTTTGCTAAGTACGAAATAAAGTAATCCGGCTGCAACTGCTCCAGCG
>JACPNC010000045.1 GCA_016185685.1 Candidatus Woesearchaeota archaeon
AGACGTTCTTCAGCTAGTTCAATGATGTCTGTTGGGATTTTTTCTTCTTTTTCTTGTTCTAAACTCAAGCCGAGAACTTCATCAAATTTCAAAAGTGTTGCTTTTTTATCTTCATTTTTTACTTTTTTATCTTCAACTAACGCCCATACGGTTGCTAATGCTTTCGGCGTGTTAAGGTCATCATTTATCCCTTTCATAAATGCATCAAGATATTTTTTAATGATTGAACCATTATCTTGTATCTTTTTATCCTGCCAGCTTAAAAAAGAATCAACTAATCTTTTTCGTGCATGTTTTGCTCCTTCCAGTGCTTCGTAGCTGAACATCAATGGTTTGCGGTAATGTGTACCTAAGCAGAAATAGCGGTAATCTTTTGGATGAATGTTTTTTTTTTCTAGTGTGGAAAGGGTAATAAAATTATCTCCTGATTTTGCCATTTTTTCCCCTTCTTTTAATACCAAGAACTCTCCATGCAGCCAGTATTTCACCCAGGGTTTCTTTCCTATAGCTGCTTCTGATTGAGCAATTTCATTAGTATGATGCACGGAAATATGGTCTATTCCGCCGCAATGTATATCAAATTGCTCTCCGAGATATTTCATAGACATGGCGGAGCATTCAATATGCCAGCCGGGATATCCTGCAGGACCCCACGGAGAAGACCATTTCATCTCCTGCTCCTGAAATTTTGATTTGGTAAACCACAGGACAAAATCGGGGGGATTTTTTTTATTTTTATCTTTCTCCACTCGCGCTTGGAGGTGTGTTTCTGCTTTGAGATTTAGTTGCGCTAATTTTCCGTAGTCATTCAGTTTTCTGGTGTTGAAGTAGACATTTCCTCCTGCAGTGTAAGTGAATCCACTTTTTTCTAACTTCTGGATTAATGCAATCTGCTCTTTGATATGGTCAGTTGCCTTGCACCATATTTCTGGAAAAAGAATATTTAATTTTCTGAGGTCTTCTTGGAATGCTTCGGTGTAGAATTCTGCTATTTCCCAGACGGTTTTTCCTTCTCTTCTTGCTCCTTTAAGCATTTTATCTTCGCCGGTATCTGCGTCTCCTTCATTTTCTCCGGTAAGATGGCCTACATCGGTGATATTCATCACCTGCTTAATTTTAAAGTTATTGAATAGAAGAGTACGTTTTAAGACATCTTCAAATACATAGGTGCGGAGGTTGCCGATGTGGGCATAGTGATACACCGTCGGTCCGCAAGTGTACATTCCTACTTCAGGAGGATTGTGCGGCTTAAAGAGTTCTCGTTTTCTGGTTAAAGTGTTGAAGAGAGTAAGTGCCATTCATGAAGAAAAGGGAGAAATCTTTATAAAAATAGTGGAGAAAGAATGTAAAAGAAAAATTTGGATCGTTTTTTCAAATGCCTTTATTGTATTTTCTTATCCATCCACTTGTATTCATGTCCTTCAGCAAAGCCTTGTTTTTTCATGAAAGAAATAATTTCCCCCTTGCCTTCGGTATGCGCCCAGCCGTAGAGGTGAGTTATTCCTTTTGTTTTCAGGTTTTTTTCACAAACAGTGTAAAGCTCTTTAGCTATTCCTCTTTTACGAAATTCTGGAAGTACGGTAAGATAAATTAAACAGGCCAATTTTTGCGGATAGGGTTTTTCCATGTCTTCTGTATGTGCATAGATAAAGCCAGTGATACTTTTTTCTCTCTCTATTTTTTGGTCATTTTCTTGATTTTTTTCTGGGTTACTTTCTTCTTCAGCAACGAGAAATATCCATTTTGGATCGCTGAGAGACCATTTGAATTCCTCTGCCCCCATGAATTCTTCCGTTGCACTTACTCTGAGCTCAGGAGTTTCTTTTCCTATTTTGTAGAGAGTAAAGAAATCATCAGGAGTAGCAGGGCGGATGAGCATGGAACTGAAAAGCAGCAAAGTTATATAAATTTTTTCTCTAATTGGTAACTATTTCTGCCTTGCTTATCGCCTCTTTCACTAAAGTAAAATCAATATTTTCTAATTCTTTGCCAATTGTCTGCCAATCTGATTTTGTTGCAGGATGTTTTGGTCCAAGCAAGGAACAAATCTCTGGTCCTTCAGAAATTTCATAAGTGCCCAGTTCTTTTGCTTTCTTTATAGTTTCCTCTTTATCGTTGGTAAGTAAAGGACGAAGAATTTCTAATTTTACGTGCTTAGTAATGCTAACTAAATTACTAAGTGTTTGACTGCTGACCTGGCCTAAATTTTCTCCAGTGATGAGATATTTTGCTTCCTCTTTCTCAGCAATTATCTCTGCTGCTTTCATCATTACTATTTTTTGCAGAATAAAATAATCTTTGTGCTTACATTTTTCAACAATATGTTTCAAAACTGGAGTAAAAGGAACAAGATATGCTTTCTTTATCTCTAATTTCTTTATGAGTTTTTTTACTTTTTCTGTTTCTCCTGGTCCTGTCAGCTCTTGTTGATGAAAATGTGCAGCTATAATTTCTATGCGATTTTTCATCAATGCGATAGCTACGGGGCTATCAATCCCGCCTGAAAGCAATGCAATGCCAATATTCATAGAAGAAAAATAATCGCCGGGGTTAATAAGCTTTTTCCTGCTCGCACCGACGAAAAAATAAAAAATTAACTAATTATCGTCTTTTTTTAGCTGCTTTTTTCTTTGCCATCACGTTCACCTCTTTACAAATTGTAAAAAAAGGAAAGTTGTTTACCTATTTAAACCTTTTCAATTGCAAGATTTTTTTTATTATTTTTTTAATTAATTTTTATTTTTATTTTGTTTTTCTTTTATTTTTTTTAAATTTTTCTTTATTTTTTTTCTTTTATTTTTTGTTGAGAAGATTTAAAAAGAAAAGGCATTTATAGACGTTAAGAAAGGGATTTTAAGCATAAAATGTGCGTTTATATAACATTTATTTGCATTTTTTTAATCTTTTCTTAAAATTATCTTTACTTCATCAACCAAAAAAACTAAAATAAAAAAATCTCATTATGGCCGAAGATACTAACAAAGAAATCATGTACTCTGAAACTCGTTCTCTTTCTTCTCAGGAGGCAGAACCAAAGTTAAAATCTGAATCAGAAACAGAAAAAAAGCAGACTTCTCTTAGTAAATTAGAGGAAGAAAACCAATATATTCAACAAACTCTTGTGAAAGTTCTTGAGGAAACTTCTGCATTACGCGAAATGTTCAATGCTGCAAATAATGAATTGCAAAATCTTAAAAAACCAGCTTTAATCGTTGCAGAAGTAGTGCAAGTGATGCAGGATAAGGCCATTATTCGTCTGCCGAATGCAAATAAATTTTTTAGTCATATTTCTCGTACAGTTAAAGATCTCCGTAGTGGTGATAATGTTTTAGTAGATCAAAAAAGTCTTAATGTCGTGGAAAAAGTAAATACTTCGAGCAATTTTGATGTTGAACGTTTCGTGATTATTGATAAACCAAAAGAAACTTGGGAAAAAGTAGGGGGATTGCCGGAGCAAATCAAAGAGATAAAAGAAGTTATTGAACTTCCACTTACAAAGCCAGAATTATTTGAAAAAATTGGTATCCAACCGCCGAAAGGAGTATTATTACACGGCCCCCCTGGAACGGGAAAAACTCTTTTAGCAAAAGCGGTTGCGCAAAGCACCAATGCAACGTTTATTGAAGTGGTAGCTTCTGAGCTGGTGCAAAAATTTATCGGCGAAGGCGCAAAGCTCGTGAAAGAAATTTTTGATTATGCTAGAAATAAAGCTCCAGCAATAGTTTTTATTGATGAAATCGATGCTCTTGCTTCCGTGAGAATGGAAAACGGTACCTCTGGTGAACGGGAAGTTAATAGGACTTTTATGCAATTACTGGCAGAGTTAGATGGATTTGACTGCATGGATAAAGTGAAAATTATTGCTGCAACAAATAGGCCGGACATTATTGATCCTGCATTACTTAGGCCGGGAAGATTAGATCGGCTTTTAGAAATTGGGCTTCCTGATGAAAAAGGAAGGAGTGAGATTCTCAACGTGCATACGCAGAAGATGAACTTGAAGAAAGTCAAACTCGATGAACTAGCTGAGCAGATGGAAAATTTCAGTGGCGCGGAGATTAAAGCAGTGTGTACAGAAGCAGGATATTTTGCTATTCGTGAGGGCAGGGAGTTTGTTACCCATCAAGATTTCTTTGACGCAGTTGAAAAAGTGCGTTGGGTAGATGAAGATGATGAAGGCGGGGTAATACATGGGTAAAAAAATCTTGCTTTTGGCAAGATTTTTTTTGTGACTTTAGGAATTACTGAGAAAAAGCAAAAGACAATTCATTATATTCTTTGGCATCATATACTGTAATCCCTTCTTCATGCCATAAGACAAATTCAGCAATTCCCACGTCAAGAGTCATTTTACTGCAGATGGTACAGTAGGGTTTTCCTGCAGTTTGTTTATTTCCTTGTTCATCAAGGCGAATGAAATATAATCGTGATCCGGGAAGTTGAGTAAAATTATTTTTTAAAGCATTTACTATGGCTCTTTGTTCTGCATGCATACAACAGGTTTTATCAGATTTGAAATTAGCGGGGAGACTGTTTTTGAGACAGGATTCAAGACAAACGTCCCCAGGGGGAGAATTATATCCCGCACCGATGATTTTATTGTTATTATTGACTATAACTGAACCGCAGCGTGAACGATAACAACTCGAGTGGAGTGCCTGTTCTGCGGCTTTTTCCAGATAGCTGAGAGCTTGCAATTCTTCTTTGCCTGTAAGGACTTTCATTTTGAGATTATATTTCTTCTTTTAATTAATTTTTATGATTTATTTAATCTCTTCTTTAATCTTTTCTAACAGTTGTGGAAATTTAAAATATTTTGCTTCTTCGTTGAGATGTCCGCCATTTTTAATGACTCTTACTTTTACACCCAAATTATTTGCTACTTCTTCGCCTTTTTTGAGGGGAACTAATGGATCATCATCGCCGTGAAAGATAATAAATTTCTGGCAATTGTTTTTTATTTTTCTCCAGTCAAATCCTTTCTCTATAAAATTTTTAATACTTGGATTAAATCGTTCATCCAGCAAACTGCAAAATCCGCCGATGAGGTATGCGGCTTTAACTTTATGTGTTTCTAATAATTTTAGTGCAGTGGGGGTGCCTAAGCTATGTCCAATCAAAATATCTTCTGGAGTTATTTTCAGCCTTTCAAGAGTTGTAAGCCAATCTTTAAGCAGTGGTTGAGAAGGAGAGGGTAACTGCGGCACTTCTGTGGTGTAGTTTAGTTTTTGTAATTCCTGTTTCAGCCAAGAGAACCAATTTTCTTTTGGATGTCCGCCAAGGCCGTGGATGATGATTACTTTTGATTGCATTTTAGAGGAGAGATATTTTTCTTGAAGTCTATTAAACTTTTTTTGGGTGCTCTGTAGTTACATCCGTATCCCATAATGGGAATGGTGTTCACCTCGTCATTGCACTGTCCAAACAGACACTTTTTCTTAAGAAAGTTTAATAAGGTTTCTAAAGAATTATCTTTGTGAAGGTAAATGGAATTAAACAACCAGTATCAAACTCTTTTTGGAAAAATGCCTATTCCTATTTTTGGCATGATCCATTTAGCAGGAGATGTTCCTGTTAAGAGGGCTCTTGAAGAATTGGCTCTTTTTGAAGAAGAAAGTGTTGATGCGGCAATTATTGAAAATTATCATGGGTCTATTGGGGATGTTGAACAAACACTGCTGGAGATACGTTTGAGAACTTCTAAAATTGTCCTGGGGGTAAATATTCTCCCTAATCAATATTTTCTTTCTTTTGATTTTGCGAAAAGATATGGCGCCTGTTTTATTCAATTGGATCATATTTCGGGCATATATACCAACGGAATGCTTCTTGAAGGATTGTACAGGCAATACAAAGAAAAACATTCTGACACTTTTGTTCTTGGTGGGGTTTGGCCAAAGTATTATTCTCCTCTTCCTGGTTCTGATTTGGAAAAAGACCTATGTGAAGGTGTGCGAAGAGCAGAAGCCATCGTGGTTACGGGAGCAGGAACTGGAAAAGAAACGCCTTTGGAGAAGATAAAAAAATTTAGAGAAGTTATTGGTGAGCATCCTCTTGTAGTTGGAGCGGGATTAACTCCAGAAAATGCTTACAAACAACTCAGTATTGCTGACGGAGGAATCGTGGGAAGTTCTTTAAAAATAGGAAATCAAACTTACAATCCAGTTGATAGGATTAAAGTGAGAGATTTCATGGATGTGGTGAAGGAAGTGAGGAAGGAAAAGTAAGGGTAATCAGGGGGTGTATTGTTTATTAATGGCTGTTGAAAAGGCAATTAAAAAAGAAGAAGTAGATGTTGAAAAGGAAGAGAAATGGCTACTTAGAGAAATACAATTTTTAGAACATTTTAGAGAAGATATTCAGGAGATCTTTGAGTTACAAGAAAGGGTTTCCGTTCTGCAGAAATCAGCAGAAGCAGGCAAGTCTAAAGATATTCGGGAAAAATTAGCAGTTATTCATGAATTAGTTGGGAGAGACGAGCATAAATTCAAGAAATTTCGTCGTGTTTTATCAAGAGGGGAACGAAGAAGAATCAGATATGAGAAGAGAGTTTTAGGAAGAATAGTGACTATTGAAGAATCTTTAGATAAACCAAAGAAGAAAGAGTTGGAAGCATTAATTGAACAAGTACATGTTTATTCTGCAAGAGTCTTGACAGAATTATCTTGGCGTGTAGGAAAGATAACAGAATTGACTTCCCAGAAAACTCCCGATATTTCTCTAATCAAAAAGCATCTTAATGCTATTATTGAAGCAAGTAAAGCTTTGGTTGCATTACTAGAAAGGTTGTCTAAATTTATGAAAAGTGTAGAGAATAAAGTCAGCGAGAAGAAATTAATTCAGCCTATTTTTCAAAAAGTAGCTGGATTAACAGGATATTTCCGAGAGGGAGTTATTAAAACTGCTGTTGCAAAATCCATTGTACCATTGCGATATTTTCTTGAAAAGGGAATTGCTAGAAAGATAGAAAGAGAAAAAGACTGGTTTTCTGACAAGTATAGATACAATAAATATGGCAAGAAATTTCATGAGATAATAGATAATTATGCAACTGGATTGTCTAAAGTTCTCTCTCAGAGTGATATTGAACAACTGAAGAATATTGATTATGAAGTCCCTGGTGGAAGTACGCTTTTATTTCTTCCTGGATTTGTAAGACCAGTTCTAGCTTACAACATTCATTCGTTTCCATATTTTACATCTCGTGGTTGGGTTTCTCATGCTATTCCTGGAGAAAATTTGGAAAAAGTCGGAAAAAGTGGATTACTTACTGCTCCTCTGGAAATGGTGTTTGAGAAGAAACGTTATTTTACTGAAAAAAATAGCGCATTATCAAAAAGATTAACAGATGGAATTTCTTTTTCTTTTCAAGAATTTATGAAATACCAAGCGTATATGTGTAATGTAAGCAAAGGAGGAGCAAGAAAAACAACTGGCGGGATGTTCTTCTTTTCAATGAAAAATGTACTTGCTGATGGATTGATTTTTGATTTTGCCAGCACCATAGATGGTTGGCCTGAAATAGTCTTAAGAGATGAAGCATATCTTGTGAATCGTGCTGATCTTGTAGCAGATATGTTATTTCCAATTGGAAGAGCTTATCCTGAATGGCTTGACAGATACAAAGACGCTAAAGTTTTTTTCAAAGAATGTAAAAAGAATATTAAATTAATACAAGAGATTGAAAATTCTCTTAAAATGGAAGAAGTTATGAGAACAAAAACTGTAGGAAAAGAAGTATTATTTGCAAAAGATTTTGAATTTCTTGACATGATAGAACAAAGCAACCGTGCCTATAAAACAATGGGAACAGAATTTATGGATAAAATGGAAAAAACGTATAAAAAAAATAATGAAGGGCAAGAATATAAAGATTTGTATGAACAATTTAATAAAAAACGTAGAGAAATTGGGGACGAACACTTTAAAGGGCAGGCATTATTCAGGGGAGAGGGATATTTTTATGAAAGACTTGCTGAAGTATATTTGAATAAAGATGTCTTGCAGGACTTAATTAGGTTTGTTGTTGAAGATAATTTTTTCCAATTCTCGTTATTAGAAGGAGCGCATCATGTTGGAATTACGTATGGAGCAGAATGGTTAGTTCCACCACTTGCTCGTTTTGCCAGAGAAGAAGCCCCATTATTCTTTAACGGAACGATATTTCAGCAAGGATTAGATTATCTCAATTTTCCCGCAATTAGGGGAAACAGTTTTCCAGGTATTTGTTTGATATTAACTTTAATGAAAGAAAAACCTAATCTATTTGCCAGCAAGGGAACATATTCAGCCAAAGATTATGTTGAAGCCATGAGCAAAATGTCACCAAGGGAAGTAAGAAAGATTTTTGTAAAAGCACGAGCTGAATTGATTAAAGCAATGGAGATTATTATTAAGAGAGTTTTTAGAACCCATATTCCCTGCGTCATAGATGTTAGGAAAGGGGTTCTTCTGGTAAATAAAGCCAACAGAGATGAAGCAACCATTAGAAGATTAGTAAGTCATGGTGCTCCTGTTTTTGCAGAATTTAGTTTTGATATTAATGGCAGTTTTACGAGAGAAGAGATTGATTTTTTTGTGAAAAATGTTTTACAACCAACGGACTTGCCTGCTGGAATAAAGTATGCTGGTGAGCAGAGTTATTTTTATTTGAAAGGTGATAAGTTAGTTGCTCATTTTAGAAGAAGTGGCAGAGAAGCTGTTGTTAGTTAACAGAGAGAGCCACCCCCCTTTTATTTTAAGCATTACTACTACTAAGTTACTTTTATATCAAAACAAACCCTGAATACTCCAGGTGAGAATTGCCCGCATTTTACGACGCGAAGTATTTTAACTGCAAAACCTAGCTTTTTACACCGCTCTACCAAGTGTTTTTTCTTTTCAGGAATTTCCTTCTCTTTTAAAAACTGGTAAAGATGTATCACTGCATTTTTCTTTGATGCGCCAAGTGCCAAGTGTAGGAAGTCTTCTCCTGTCATGGGCAAGGGCATGACGATACGGTCAAACGACTGATTTAATCTAGGAAGAATTTTCCAAACATCTCCCAAATATAAAGTAATTCTATCTGCAAGATGATTTAATTCAATGTTCTCTCTGGCATATTGGTGTGCGAAAGGATTAATTTCAATAGCATTAACATGTTTAACTGGGGAATGTTTGGCAATAACCAAAGGATAAATTCCTACTCCCGAAAACATCACTAACACTTCTTCCCATTTTTTTACTTGTTTTGCAATACGCAAACGTTCGTTTCCTGATCTTGCGCTAAAGTATGTTTTTTCCAGATGCACTTTAATATCCACTCCGCTTTCATGATGGATGGTTTCTTTAGTGTTTTCTCCAGCGAGCACAACCACTTTTCTGGTCCTGTATGTTCCTTCGTGTTTATGGTCCTTGCGGACAATGGTTTTTATCTGCGGATGTAGCTTAAGACAAGCATCCGCAATCATTTTTTCTTTTTTCCTAAGCTCCGGAGGAATTTCAAGAATTAGAATGGAACCGACAATTTCCTGGCTTTTTGGAAGCATTTCTAGTTCTTGAAGAGTTAATTTTCCTTTTAGGATTTCTTCAAAGCTTGGTTTTTTTTCTTTCGGTGGGAAAGAGAACTTCGTGTTAATAATTTCGGCAAGAGGAATTTTTTTTATTTTTTCTGCCAAAGGAAAGTAGAGAAAATCAAATTCTTTTACCAATAAGAAATCAGGATGAATCAGTTCTTTCTTGAGGAGGTATTCTTTTACTTTCTGCGCATTTTTTAGTTCAGTTTTTGCTGCAAGCATAGGAGTAAGGAGGAAGAGTGATTATATAAAATTAACTATATGCCAAAGTATTCTATTAATTTATCCAATTGACGGGGTATTTGGTCTTGATCAGTTCCTTCGGAGTTGTCAAACACCCACAATTTTCCATTTCCTCCCTGGACAATTTTCTTTTCTACTTCTGTTTTTTTTTCTTCAGTTCGATACTGTGATGCAAGTCTCCGTTGCATCTGCTCTGTCGATAAATTTCTTTTTTGTAATCTTTGTTGTTGTGTTGTTTCATTTGCAGTTACTAAAATGACATTATTATTACAGAGATGAGTCAGTCCAGATTCTGCCAGCAATGCGGCATCAAAGAGGATAATGCCTTTTTTTCCTCGCAATTCTTGTCGCAGTCCTACCAGAAGAGGATCATACATCACCGCATTTAGTTTCTCAAGTTGTTTTGGATTTCCAAAAACAATTTCTCCGAGAACTTTTCGATCAATAGAACCATCAGTAAGATGTAGGTGCTTGCCAAAGGTTTCGGCAATCTGTTTTCGTATTTTTTGATATACCGGTTCCTGGCGCGTACTTAGAATTTTATGTCCGATATGATCTAATTCAATATGGTGTACAGGAATACATTTTTGCGCTCCCTCTTTTTTTAATTTCTCTCCGAGATATGATTTTCCCGTGCCTGGTTCTCCCGTAATACCAATAATGTATTGTTCGGATATTTTTGCTTCTACACATTGTTTTACATAAAGTGGAACGTATTTGTGAATTAAACCATGTTCTTTTTGCAATGCTTTTACTGCGCTTGAACTTACGTGAGCTAGTTCTTGGCGCGCAGGAAGAAAAAAAGTATCGATGCCCAGCCTTTGTGAGTCGCCGATATTATGTAGTTGTACTTCATAATCAAAATCCTTGCTGTCGCGCAGGCCTTTGATTATGACTTCGATTTGTTGTTCATAAGCATAATCTACTAGCAACCCTTCAAAAGCAACAACGCGAACCTGATGGTTCTCTAGTTGCTTATCAGCAACAACATTTACTTTAGAGAGATGTTGTAATGATCTCCTTGCCATCTCGGTACGTTCTTCAAGAGAAAAAGTATATCTTTTGTCCGGATTTTTTCCAATGCCAACAATTATTTCGTCAAAAGAACGGGCTGCCCGCTCTACAATGTCTATATGTCCGTAGGTAATGGGGTCGCCTGAAAAGGCGTACAAGGCTTTAGTCATAGTGTAAATTACTTATTCAATGAAAATGGGTCTAATACCCCGCAGTTCTACTGCGACCCATTTTCAAGAGTAAAAATCCCATTGTCCATTGTTATCAAATGCCCCGCAGCTCTGCTGCGATTGGGATTTTTACTTTCTGAATAGAGTTTTAAAAGAGTTATGGAAGTGTAAGCTCTTTCCATCCTTCTTTTTCACGTGATTCGTATATTCCCATGGCAAGAGCATATTTTCCTTTCTCTAAAAAAATGGGGTTTTTTCCTAGTGCTTGAGTATACACACTTAAAACTTCTTTCAGTAAAAGATGATGGATATGTGTTGAACCAATGTGGCATTACGAGATATTCCTGAAGTTCAAAATTTCCTTGCTGAGTTAAAGCAAGAATTTGGTGAAGAGATTGATGCATACGAAACGCTGATTTCCACTGAGCTGATAAAGTTTGATTATGTGGTGTTTTAAGAACATATTGTTTTTAGAGCATGATGTTTTGAGAATGTGGTGTTTTGAGAATGTGAATATATTTTTAGAGGAAATTGCTACAGAAAGTTTATAAAAAATTGATTCTTTATAGAGGTATAAGTAAAAATATTGGAGGGATCTGATTATGGTATCTGGAATTGGAATTTTGGAAAGAATTGTGAATGCTGTTCCCAATGGTTGTGGTTATTTGGGAGAAAAAATTGCAAAAGATCCTGTAAAGGGAAGAATTTATGGAACCGGCGCGGGATATGCTCTTGAAGTTGCTGTTGCTACTGCTTATGCTATTCCTGTTGGTCTTGCTGTAGCGGTGGCTTCTCCTGTTTTGTATGCAGTGAAAAAGATGAAAGGGGAAGACAAAAAAAAGTAAAAATATCTTTCTGTATTTTTTTGTTTTTTATTTTTTTTTAAATTATTACATTTCTCTCAGGTATCCCCACGTATGTAATCTATCTGCGTCTTCCTGCCAACGGTCACCAATATCGGTGCGGTAATACATGTGGGGGAGGATAATATTTTTAATTCTGAGATAAGCTTGTTGCTGTGCCTGTTTCATAGTTTGTCCTGTTCCGCAGATAACCATAATGGTTCCGGTACTTCCCGTGACGAGCCATTCATTATTGATCTGTTTTACATCAATAATATGTACCCCTTCCGTCGGTTTTTTGAAAATGATAACTGAGTCTTTTGATTTCACTTCAAATGTTTTTTTGTCATTAAATGGAAAAGGGGGAACACAAATAATTACACCGATTTGGAAACCGCTTTTTACTTTTAACTTATAATCTGTTCCTTTTGCTAGTTCATAAAAGAATTCTCCTGCCGGACTGAGCATGCCTTCTTGTTGGATACTTATAGTTGGATATCCAAAACGCGGGGTGAATTCTAAGGGGTAAATACCCTTGCCATTGACGATGCAATTTACATCGATATATCCTACGTAGCCTTCCTGTGCAAGCATGGGTTCCATTTTTTTAAGAGTGTAGTTAAAAATTTTGTTTGGTTCAGACCAATACATGGACGTTCCCATTTCTCCCGTAGAAGGTCCTAGTTCTCCGGGAAATAATTTTTTATGTTCAAAATTCACGTTGATTGGCGTAATGAATTGTTTCCCGTTGAAGAAAGCCCCTACGGCAATTTCTACTCCGCTTACTCTTTTTTGTAGTTGAAAATAAGTTATTTTTTTTGCCCATGCTTTTTGATAATCTTCAAGAACTTGTATTACATCCTTTCCATCTTCTTCCTCTCCTACAAAGAGAAGACTTTTATTTTCTTGCACGTGTCCGCTTGGTTTTATAACATATGCCGACGGGTTTGCTTTGACGAAATTAATTGCTTCATCAAAAGAGGTAAAATCCCAGTGGGGGATGATATTTACTCCTGCTTTTCTTAATTCTTCCTGTCCAAAAGCACGATCGTCTTCCAATTTGTCGGTATATGGAGTTCCTCCAACAACGAGTTTTCCCTGCTCTCTCAATTTTTTTGCTTTCGTTCCCATGCCTGCGGCATCATCAAAGATGATAATATCTGCCCATTGCACTTCTGCTTCCCAGTTTTCTGTTTTATCATAAAAGCCATCGCCGCATTCTTTCTCTCCCGCATTGGGATTTTCAATATAATATTTTACTTGGTTCCCTTCTTTTTTTATTTGCCAGGCAAGGTCACTGCTATCTCCATCATGAGAGACAATAAGAAATTTTTTTGGTTCCATGTACTTCACGAAAATACAGACATATTTAAATAATTTTAGTTCTTTTATTATCGCGATGCCACTTTCTCCTGCTGAAATACATACTTTTTATGAAGAAGGATATGTAGTGGTGCAGAATTTTTTTTCTTTGCAGGAAATTGATGAGATGTGCGAGGCTTCTGAACGGCTGCAATATCTTTCTGCATTCCTGCATCACAAAATAGCATCAAGTGGAGTAGAGCAGATGGAGGAAGGAAGCAAGTTTGTTTTTACTCCTGCAAAATATCTTAAACGAGTAGTGTGGTGTGGCGCAGTTGAGCAGAAATTATTGGATTATGGACAAAGTAATCGCTTAACTGAAGTTGCTGCTAAAATTCTAGGTAGTGATTCACTAGATCACATTTTGAATCAAATTCATTTTAAGCTTCCTCATGACGGGGTGGTGTATCCTTTTCATCAAGATGCTCAACATCGACGTTATGGGACTTCTGAATGGAATGATGTGAATGGCAAAGGAAGTTATGTGCAGACGGTAACTGCATTGGATGAAGTAACTTTGGAAAATGGGCCATTGCTGATTATTCCTGGCAGTTCAAGAAAAGGATTTCTCAATTTGCCGTATGATGAACAGAAAGAAACGGTTTCAGAACTTTTTGATTCTGCAGATGCCATTCCGCTGTTGATGCAACCTGGCGATGTACTTTTTTTTGGGCCGTATTTGATTCATGGAAGCAGAGAGAACACTTCTGCCACGCCGCGAAGAATGTTTATTAACGGTTTTGCATATCCTGGAGCAAATCAAAGGGAATATGTGGGAAGCGGGAAAGGGGTGAGGATAGAAATTTGATAATTTCTAGATATTTTCACAACTCTTAAAAAGAGAGCTTCATTTTTATTTTTTTATGCAACAAACAAATCGCAAATCAGCCTATCTCATTAACTCACTCATTCTCAATAGATGGTCTCCTCGGGCAATGAGCGGAGCATCTTTAACTGATGAAGAACTCATGCCTCTCTTTGAAGCCGCGCGTTGGGCGCCAAGCAGTTACAATAACCAGCCATGGAGATTTTTGTATGCGAAACGGGATACAAAACATTGGAAAGTGTTCTTTGATCTGCTTGTTGAATTTAATCAATCATGGTGCAAGAATGCAGCAGTGCTTGTTGTAATTATTGCTAAAAAGAATTTTGAACATAATGGCCAGCCGAGTGTGACACATCAATATGACACTGGGGCGGCGTGGGAAAATCTTGCTCTGGAAGGTTCTGCAAATGGGTTGGTTGTGCATGGAATGCAGGGTTTTGATTATGAAAAAGCAAGAAAAGATTTGAATATTCCTAATGAATATACTGTATTAGCCATGGCAGCGATTGGTAAGCCCGCAGAGAAAGAAAGTTTGCCGGAAGGATTGGCAAAAATAGAAGTTCCAAGTGATAGAAAACCATTGAAAGAAATCGTTATGGAAGGGGAGTTTAGGGAAGAAAAAACAAAAAAGTAAAAAAATTATTACTCTTTCTGAGAATTCTCTTTTTTTACAGATAAATTATATAAACCATACTTAATTTAGTTCTTTTATGCCCCATCCTGGAGATTCAGTAAAAATAACTACAGAGAAAGATACTCTTGAAGGCATTCTGCTTCCCAGTTTTGAAAAAGGAGTAATTCTTATCAAACTGAAAAACGGTTATAATATCGGATTTACTGAAAAAGAGATTAAAAAAATAGAAGTGCTTCAAGGTAGAGAACAGAATAAAGAAGAGGGAAAGAATGAGAAAAAAGAAAGAAGAGAATTAAAAAAAAATACCGTTCTTCCTACGATTGTCATTCTCCACACCGGTGGGACTATCGCCAGCAAAGTAGATTATCGCACCGGCGGAGTTACTTCCGCTTTTTCTCCAGAAGAATTGATTTCTTTGTTTCCTGAACTGGCTAAGATAGTTCATATTGAATCGGAACTGGTTGCTCAGATGTGGAGTGATGATTTACGTTTTGCTCACTTTACTTTAATTGCTCAAGCTATTGAAAGGTGGGTAAAGAAAGGCGTGCAAGGAATTATTATTGGCATGGGAACAGATAATCTTGCAGTTGCTGCGGCAGCTCTGTCTTTTACCGTAGAAAAATCTCCTATTCCAATTCTCTTTGTAGGAGCACAGCGGTCTTCTGACCGGGGAAGCTCTGATGCGGCGATGAATCTTATTTGCGCGGCAGAATTTATCACTAAAACAGATTTTGGGGGTGTTGGGATTTGCATGCATGGGACTTCTTCTGATGATGTTTGCGCTATTCTTCCCGCGACAAAAACATACAAACTGCATTCCTCGCGAAGAGATGCATTTCAACCGGTAAATGATGAAGCTATTGCAACGGTTAATTATCAAAATAAAGAGATAACTTTTAATAAAAAAGAATATCAAAAAAGAGAGGAACTCCTGATAGTTAAGCCAAAAATGGAAGAGAAGGTTGGGCTGCTGAAAATTCATATCAATATGTTTCCTGAACAATTTTCTTTTTTTAAGGGGTTCAAAGGTTTGATAATTGAAGGTACTGGATTGGGACATACTCCCGGACAAGTGCCTAATGAACTCTGTGAGATTCATAAAAAAATATACCCGGCAATTAAAGAAGTGATTGATTCAGGCTGTATTGTAGTGATGACTACACAATGCTTGTTTGGTGGCATTAATATGAATGTATATAGCAAAGGGAGAGATTTGTTAGAGTTGGGCGTAATTCCTGGCAGAGATATGTTGGCAAATACCGCTTTAGTAAAATTGGCTTGGTTATTGGGAAACTATTCAAGAACTGAAGCTGAGAAGCTGATTGGTCAGAATTTACGGGGAGAAATTAACGAAAGATTAAAGTATGAAGAGAGTTTTATTGAGTAAATAATTCATTGAGTAAATAATTTATATAAGAGGTTAAAGAAATGAAAAATGATTTGAGAATGGTAGGTTTATTTCTGGTAGTATCTTTCATTTTAGTTTCTTGTAACCCTTCACTCTCTTCTCAGATTCCTGCTGAGAAACAATGTGTCTTTGATAGTGACTGTGTTCCTGCTGGGTGCTGTCATCCGGCTGATGCAGTGAACAAAGATTTCGCGCCAGATTGTTCAGAAACTTTCTGCACCATGGAATGCGCTCCCAATACGCTAGATTGTGGGCAAGGAGAAGTGAAGTGCGTTGATAAGCGATGTGTAGCTGTTTTGGAGAATGTGTTAGAGTAGAATGGCTATTTTTCCCGCGTTTTCTCTTTCTCCAAAAACCTTTCAATCTGCTCTATTCTTTTCAAAGTATCTTCTTTCTTGGCGTATCCTAACTCTGCAGCTTTACGGTAACTTTCTTTTGCACCTTTAAGAGCTTCAAAAGTTCCTACTTTCTCCAAAACGACACCTTTATTGTAATTGGCACGCGCATGCTGGGGAGCAAGAGTTAGTGATTTTTGCAGCAGAGCAAAAGCTTCCCGCAATTTTTCCTGTCTTTCACGCACCGCGGCAAGATTTACGTAAGCTTCTACAAACTGGGGTGAATGAGTAATGGCCAAAGCAAAATGCTGAGCGGCTTTTTCCAGATTGTTTTGTACAAAGAAACAATATCCTAATCCAAAGTGCGCTTCTGCTGATAGAGAAGAAGATTTTTTTTCTGTTTTTTCGTCAGCGTTTTTTTCCAGCATTTTTTGATAGGTTTCCTGCGCTTCCAATATTTTTCCTTGTTTCTGTAAGACAAGAGCTAAATTAATAAGAGCTAAACTAATTAGGGA
>JACPNC010000039.1 GCA_016185685.1 Candidatus Woesearchaeota archaeon
TTTGGAGAGTATTGTTAAACCTTATATTTTCCTTATGGAGAAGCTCAAATCATGAAACAAAAAAATGATACTCAACTGCCGGAGGAATTCTCAGCATGTTACTAGAATCCTTATTAGGATACAAATCTTCTTGGAGAATTCTTAGCCTGTTATTAGAAACGCCCCGAAAGCTAGTAAGCAGAAAAGAGATATTTCAACTTACCAAATTGGGCAATGCTCCTTTAAGCAGGGGTTTAGACCGCTTACAAAAAACGGGAATTATTATTCTGGAAAAACGCGGAAATAGGGAATTTTATTACCTTAACGAAAAGAATGAGTATCTTCAACAGATATGTGAATTATGGAAAAAAGAACAAAAAAGCCTGCGTAATTTACCTTATGGAATTAATACTGTCCTCTCAGAATTTCTTCGCGGGATACAGGATTCATGTATCTCTGCCTCTCAAATACTTCTTTTTGGCTCACATGCCAAAGGAACAGCATCAGTGAACTCTGATATTGATGTAGCTATTATTTCTGAAAAAACAGGAGAGGAAATTAAAATCAGCAGGATAGTAAGAAAAATAGAGCAGCAGTTTTCCATGAAAGTTCAGGTTCATTTCTTTACTTCCAAAGGTTTTTCTGAAAAGAATGCTTTGGTTCAAGAGATAAAGAGAGATGGCATTGATCTGCTGAGGTAACTGTCACTACTCTGGGGGGGGGAAACATATTTAAATGATGAAATATTACTATCTCTACAAAAATATTTTTTATGCGAAAAAGAAGGTGATGATTGATGAAAACTAAATATATGTTTTTTTTGCTGAGTGTGCTTGTTGCAAGTTTATTTTTATTTTCCTGTGTTCCTCCTGCAGGCGAGGACGATTTACCTCCTGAGCCGAAGGCGCCGGGTGCTGGCGGAGCGTTGGCTGGACAAGCGTACACGGATGATTTGTCGTTAGCTGGAATGTAACAACTGATCAATTAGTCTATAAGTATGGTTATAAAACGAATAAAGATGGCCGCTGGCAGAGATATGAATTAGGATGTGCTGCGGAGTTTGGATGTTCAAGAGTAACTGGTACTAACTGGCTGCGTCTGCGAGGAGCAGGAGCAAGAGCAACTAAAGAATTTACCGTTGGTGCAACAGAAACTCCTTCAGGTACAGAATATTATCAAGTTGATTTAGGCGAAGCAAATTATCTTACTGCTTATGCTTGTTCAAAAAGTGTAACAACGCGAAGATGGAAAACAACGCGAAGCTGGAATTGTCATAGCAGTAAATGGATGGCGCATGAGTTTCGTTTGGGTTTGACGGATTGCGGTTTGGATGATACACAATGCCCTGAGGAATATATTTGTGAAGCTGATCCTGAATCTACTACTGGAGCAAGTTATTGTGTAGCATTGCCGGAAGAAGTAGTATGTGGTAATGGGGTAGTAGATGCCGGGGAAGATTGTAGCAGTTGTCCGTTGGATGTGCAGTGTGCTGCAGGAGAAGTGTGTACTGACAGCAGATGTGCAGAACCAATTCCCAGTTGTACCGACGGTGTACAAAATGGTGATGAAACGGGTGTAGATTGTGGTGGAACAAGTTGTGCGGCTTGTGTGGCTCAGGAACTACAATTAAATTTGCTTGTCGGTTTTCCGAATTTTACTGCCCATTACGATGGCGTTGAATGGACTCCTTTTGGTTTAGGCAGTAATTCTACTGGAGGTAATAATCTTACTGTAATAGACTTTTGGGGTGATTCAGCAAGTAATATTTATGCTCTTGGTAATCGATTATCAGATAGCATCCACTACGGAATTCTACCTTATAATTTTCTTTACCATTATGACGGCAGTGTCTGGCGTAAAGATGAATCAGTGAGCACTAGCTTTTATAATCGGTTTGGTTGGAACGCATATAAACCTACTGCTCTTTGGGGTTATAAAAAGTAATTTTACACTCGCAGTGACGGCGCCTGCGTAGCTTCCTAACCTGAAGCTTTTTTTTTCTTATTTTTTTATTTACTTATTCTTTTTTTCCTCGTAAACTATATAAACTTCTTTCTCTTTACAAAGAGCATGAATATTATCCTAAAGCACCTCAAACAACTTGGACTATTTAAAAAAACAAAATTTGTTATACTGTATGGTTCTGTTGCACAAGGAAAAGCAACACCCTTGTCCGATATAGATGTCTGTATCTCTCTTGCTCTTCCCCCAGCGCAACGATTTAAAGCAAGAGTGAAATTGCTTGGAGAACTTCCAGAAAAATATGATATACATATTTTTGAAGATTTACCTCTGTACGTGCAGAAAGAAGTGTTTGCGGGAAAAATACTCTACTGTCAGAATAAAGATGAATTAGTACAACGAGCACTTGTTCTAATCAGGGAGTATGAAGATTTTGAGCCGATTTATGAGTATTATATTTCACAACGGGGAGCGGAGGCAATTTCATGAAACGCATAGAACAGAAATTGCGGGAAATTGAGGACAGCCTAGCTGTTATTGATGAAGGGATTCCTGAAAATGAAGAAGATTTCTCTTCTGCTGGTTTGATAAAAGATGGAATCTACAAAAGATTAGAGTTTTGTATCCAGAATGTTATTGACATTTTTAGTATGATTTATTCTTCCCAACGTCTTGGTGTCCCGGGAACAGTTGATGATATATTTACTGGTTTTTTGAAGAAAGGATTATTTCCTAAAAAAATCATTTTGCTGGCAGAAGAAATGAAAGGAATGCGCAACGTACTTGTACACAAATACGGAGAAATTGATGATGCTCGTGTATATGCCTTTCTTACAGAACGAATGGGAGATTTTCAGAAGATTGTTGGCGCAGTAGAAGAGTATCTGAAAAAGCAAGAGAAAAAAAATTCAGGGCAAAAGAAATTGAATGCTTAAAGGATAATCACTTGTTTCATTTTTCTTATTTTTTTCTTATTTTTTTAATCCTCTTCTCCAAACTATCCTTTCCAAAGAATCTATTTCTTCACAACAACCCCTATAAACCAGACTTTCTTTCTCAATAAAAAAGAGGTGATCATATGAATTCATTACAGTCAATAGTACAAAAAAATCTGTTTTCTCCGTTACAAAGAATCTTTCTTTCTTCAGTTTTAGCTCTCTCTTCAACAGCTTGTCTGCCTTGCTATGGGAATGACAGCAATTGCGGCGATGGCGAAATCTGCGTGGAAAATGCCTGTGTTTTAGAAGATTCTGATGCACAACGACGAGGCAAGGGGGGTCATGGTACTTCTTCAGCAGGAGTATTTTCTGCAACTAATCTTACTGATGCTTATGGTGAAACTGCTTTTTCTTCCTCTCTAGGTGATTTTTCTTTTGCAGTAGAAGATGCATATACTGGTGAGCGGATTCCGGAAACAGAAGTTGCTTTTTTGCAGGGAGAAGGGTTCTCTCTTCTTACTCTGGGAAAGTCTGCATATGTGCAGCAACTGGAAATTGTTTTGCCTGAAACTCCGCTTAGGGAAGCAGCATCACCAAGAACATTTTCCTTAATGCCTGCTCAGTATCAGGAAGTTACCATTTTTGATTACTATTTTTCCAGCCATCAAGAAAAAGTCTTAGCTCTTAATAACTATCAGCAATGGGCGGAAAATGCCTATGACTATAAAGGCTGTTTCACTAGAGAAGAATTGCAAAGCGGAAGAGCAAACACTTTTTATGCTTTAGCTGTGCTTTCTCTAGTTACTGGTTTTAGCGAAACTCCTTTTTTTAAAGCCATCTCCACTATTTACGGTGGTATTCTTGATGCAGAAGAGTTAGGCATCTTAAATACTCTTCCTTATGCAACTTACAAAGTGTACGATCCTTTGAACTTCACTTCTCCTCCGCTGTTTGAAGGAATTACTGAAGGAGAAGCCGAGGAAGATTGTTATTAAAGAAAATATCTGGTTTGTCGGGGTAACATTTATATAGCCCCTTTTCTTTGTAGTCAGAGAATAGGGAAGTTATAATACCTTAAAGAAAATAAAAAAGTTATACTCATAAAAACAGAGGTGGGATGATGATGAATAAAAAAGCACAAGGACTTTCTATAAATGTGATTATTATTACTGCGCTAGCGTTGATCGTACTGGTAGTTTTAGTGGTTATTTTCACTGGTCGTACGGCAATTTTTACCGGTGGCGTGGACAAAGAGGGTAATGCAGAATTGGCAAAATACAGAATTACTGAATATGGCCAATGCAGACCTACTGCAAGACAAGAAGAAAATTTTAGAACAGAATTTAGAGATGCTCCTTCTGAGGTAGAGAAGGAGCAAGTGAAAGTTGATTTCCTCAGCGAAATTAGTCGTTGTGATGATTCCGGCAGTGATCTCGATACCTGCCAGGCGAATGATTGCAAATGGGGATGAAAAAAACTTTAAAACATTTTTAATTTTTTTCCTATCAATATGGTCAATTCCATGAACAAAAGAGCAGGATCAGAGATGTGGTGGATTATCATTGGGGCAGTCATTGCTCTGATCGTTCTTATTGTTTTATTGGTGCTGTTTACGGGGAAAACAAGAGGATTAGAAGGCGGATTAACTGATTGTGAAGGGAAAGGGGGAGTTTGTGTTTCTAATGGTGATTGTCCTTCAGGTACTTTGGAAACGAGCACTTTCACCTGTGGAAAAGATCCTGATGGAGAGTCGGAAGGACAGCTTTGCTGTGTGGGAATTGCAAAAAAATGTACATCGGCTAACTTGGCTGCAGATTGTGGGAATGCTAATGAGTGGGAGTGTATTGAAGAATACTGTTATGCGAAATAAAGAATTTAAACCAAGATTAAAAATTTAATTTAAAAATTAAATCTGATAGCATGATATGTTTGTTAACAAAAAAGGGGTTGATTGGACGTCTCCGAGTTTTTTAGTAGTGATTATTCTCGCAATTATTTTAGGATTGTTTTTTCTAGGAATAGTACTTAAAGCTAAGAGGGTACTACCATGAATAAAAAAGGCTATGAGATGTGGGAGTTAATCGTTATCATTTTAGCGCTGGCGCTTCTTGTTTTTGTAGTTGTTTGGTTTGCTGTTTTGAATGAGAATCTCGGCGAACTCTTTGGTAAATTAGGAGAATGGGTTTAAGATGATGCCAAGAAGAAAGATAATGCGAGGAAGAAAGTAATGGCTAAAGAAGTGTGGTGGGAATTGTTAAGAAATCTTGCTTTACCTATCATTGTCCTGCTTATTTTTCTTGGAATTTATTTTGGATATGACGGCGGGTTTTCAAAAGTTAAAGAAATTTCTTTAGGTCTTAAAGATTATCTTCCCACTCTTGGCGCGCAGAAGGAATTCGGTACTGAATCAGTAATTCCCTCAGAGCAGGAAACTGCTATCAATTCACTAAAAGAAACTATGAAAGCAATGAAAGAAAGTGGTGAAGAGAACTGTTTTGCGCAATACACTCCAATTCCTGGCTTAGGAGAGGAAAAAGGAACAACAGTAGAGATGGTGTATGACACGGTTTCTGACGCTGGAGACAAAGGAACTTTTTTTACGGTGAGAGGAGGAGCTGAAGGTGCTGAGATTATTGTTGATTTGAAAGAGTCGCTCAAAGGAATTCAACCTTGTGTGATTGCGGGTGGAGAATCTTCTAGTTTTATTGCAGATAATTTTCGAAGTAATTTTCTCAACGCTGAAGAAGGAGAAACACGCTCCCCTTACCACCAATCTGTTCAAAGAATTTCTTTTCAGGGAAACAGTGATGAGAATACCGTGAGTTATAATGGCGGAGAGCAAATTACTTTTCAGGATGGGGGATGGTTATTTACTCCCGGCGACGGGGTTATTTGTTTTTTTCCCAGTGCAACAGAAGATGCGGAGAAAGGACTTGAGCCGTCGGCATTAGGCTTTCTTGAAGAGAATCAAAAAGGAACAACCATTGAAGAAGAAAGTATTCCTTTCTTAATTCGTACTGGAAAACTGCCGTTATGTACTGCACAGAAAGAAGTTTGGAAAACTTATACTTCTTTAGAATTGTTTGATTATTTGCCAGATAATTTCGCTGTAAAAACTATTCGCCAGTCCTGTGATGGGTTTGTGGGAAAAGATTGTTCTGGAAAATTTACAGAACAGGGATCCTGCAATATATTCTTCAACCGACCTACATCTGAGTATCCATCGGGCGATGGTTGTTTGATTATGTCTACATTACCGGTGCTACAATCTTCGGTGGTTGATCCAGACAGTTCTTTTTTTGTTCTTGCCTGCGGGATTGCACGAACTATAACGGGGCAAATTCTTATTTCTCAGGAAAAAAATCCCAGCAATATTCAAATTCTTGCTCAAGACTTTGTTCGTGCAGAAGCAACTACCATTAACGAGCATTTCAACAAAGAATGGCTTTCTCTTCCTGGAACATCACTTCTCTGCGCGCAGAGAGAATGGTATAAATGCAATAGAAATTTTGTGAACCAAGAAATTACTACAGATGGCAGGACTTACGTCTGCACTGAAGATGTTGATGCCCTTGATACTATCGCATGGAAGGAGAAAATAGAATGAAACTCCACAAAAAAGCCATGAGCGCAGGATTTTTAGTTTCTGTAATTATTGTTATTCTTAGTTTCATGCTCATCGCTGGAACGATTGCAAGATTTTTTGGAGATGTTGAAGAAAAAGAGGCGGAACAGCTCTGTCAAAACAGTGTGGCTTTACGGGCCACTGCGACTTTAAGTCTTGGCAGTGGGGCGGTAGAAGCAAGGCTTTCTCCTCTGCTTTGCAAGACGATTGAGAAAGAAATTTCAGGAGATAGAGAAGAAGTGCAGAAAATTATTGCTGACAAGATGGCAAAGTGCTGGGAGATGTTTGGTGCAGGAATGTACAAGACAAGTGTCTTTGAGAATACTGCCCTCTTTGGCCATGAAAATAATTGTTTTGTTTGTTATGTCATTCCTGTAGAAAAAATAACCGAAGACGAGTTAGAACAGAGACATATTTCTTCCCTGCAGTTTGAAGATTTTTTGATCAAAAACAATACCAAAGGAACGAGTTATTTAAATTATATCCAAAGCAAGGCAGGAGGGCAAGGGTATGTGTTGTCTCTTTTGCCTGAAGGAATCAAAGAAGAACGTGCTTACAGTATCGTCTATAATGGAAAAAAACAAGATTGTGGTTTGGAGTGCCCCACAACGATTATTGGTGGGTTAACGGTTGCTGCAACGGGCGCACTTATTGTTGCAACTTTACCTATTACCGGACCTATTACTCTTGCAATAGCGGGTGGGGCTGCTGTTGCAACTGTTGTGGGTGCAGGAACAGCAGTAACCGGGACAGAGTCACTGAGACGCTCATTTTTTAGAGAAGGGAGCAACATAGATGGGATTATGTTGATGGATATTTCAGAAAAAACAATTGCAAATACCGTCTTTAATGAATGCAACCATGTTCCGGATATTGCGGGGAAATGAAACAAATGAAAAAAGTAAAACTAAGAAAAGAAACAAAAGGTGAAGCACATGAAATTACTAAATAACTTTAATTTATTAAATAATTTAGAGTTTAGAAAAAACTTATCAAAAAAAGCTATGTCTGAGATGTGGTGGATTTTAGCAACGGCAATGATTGTGTTGGTAGTGGTGGCCATCATTCTTGTCTTTTTCAAAGGAGGAGCAGATAAATTATTCGGCGGCCTGGGAGGACAAATTTCTGGATTAGATGACTGTGATGGTGACAAAACTACGAACTCTTTTGATGTTTGTCCTTGCGTCAAAGGAACTTTAGATGGGTGTCCTACCACTAAACCTTCTGATGAAGAAAAAAAAGCTATTGGAGATTGCTCTCATGCTTGTGTTTCAAAAACATCTGAAGAAAAATAAAACAGAATAAAATAAAATATCATGAAGAAACTTTTCAACAAAAAAGGAGTGATGCTGGAATTTTTAGTAGGAGTTATTCTAGCTATTCTTATTTTCACGCCAACTTGTATGTTTACGGCAGCGATATTTCGCTTAAGCCAGCAAGGAGAGGATAATTTTGGAAGTTTTGTTACAGAACTACAAGAATTAAGTACGGTAAATGGAGGAGAAGATGCAAAACAGATCAGTGTGCTTATTTTAGATGAGCAAACTGCTCTGGTGTACTTTGAGCCAGAGAAAGAAACTCTGCTTCAAGCGATTTCTCATACGGGAGAGTATTCGGAAATTTATTTTGCCCGGCCGTCTACCTGTCTTGATAATTCAGTTTGTCTTTGTCTTATTCAAAAATATACTACTGAGCCTTACGAGGTGGAATCTTCTAAAGCTGAAAATATTGTTCGCGTTCATGCAGAGAATCCTTCTTGCTCACTGCTTCCTTTAAAATTAGTTCTTAATGTGCTGGACGATATTACTCTTTCTTGCAGTCTTGGAGTTCCCGGTTCTTCTGATGGAAAGTATTCTTGTTCGCAAGGGTTTGTTATTGAAAGAGGTCTTGTCGAAGAAATTGGTACAAAAGAAGGATGGAGCGCCTCTGACTATGGGTATAGAGACAATGGACGCCGTATTTCTCTAAATCTTATAAAAACCTCACAAGATATTTTAATCACTCCTGAACTTCCCACGCTTCCTTCTGAAAAGAGGGGTTGAAGATGCTATCTCCATACAATGTCCATAAAGTTTTACTTAACAAAAAAGCAGCTAGTATCATTCTGATGATATTTGAACTGTTAGTAGTTATTTTGGTAGTAGGGATGACTTTTTATGCTGCAAGAAATTATGCAAAATCTGAAACCATTCAGAAAGAAATCATCACTGAAGACTTACGCATGATGGTGAATACTTTGGTTGCAGTACCTGGCGATGCAATAGTACGATATCCGCAAGATACTTCTCTGTTTACATTTATTCTAACTTCGTCGGAAGTTATTGGCTATCTGAAAGGTCAAGAATCGCAGGAATTAGGAAAAGTAAGAAGAACTCTTTTTCTTCCTCTTGAAGATGCAGATGCCACTCCGCCAAAAAGAGCGTATACTGCTTCCGGGACAGTGGAAGGAGAAAAAAGTATTTGTCTAGAAAAAAAGAATAAACATATCTCTTTACAACCTTGTCCTGAGGTAAATATTACCCCTCCAGAACCACTTGAAATTGCAAAAACAGAGGAAACACCATGAGCGAAGAAGGTTCGTTTGACATTGCAACGAAATCTATCTATTGGATGATCGCCGGATTTGTGATTCTAATGCTTATATTAGTTTTTACTGTTTTGATGATAAATTATAAATCAAAACTGTTGCATGTTCCTGAAGAACAGCAGGCGCAGTTTATTTCCCTTCGTTTTATGAATATTCCTGAATGTTTTGCATATGGTGATTCTCGTTCTGAGCGGGTGTATCCGGGGGTTATTGATCTCAGTAAATTTACGCAAGAGCAGATGAAGAGATGTTATCCTGTTCCTGAAGAAGAGGGATATAAAGAAATTAATTTTGAATTGGAACTTAGGAATATGGGGAGGAAAATAAAAAGCAGTGATCATTATAAAATTGCATCATTTCAACTGGACGTGCCAGTGCTTGTGAAGGATGGCGAGGCGTATTCCTCGGATACATTAATTATAAAAACACAAACTGAATTGTTTCGGAGGCCGGAATGAAACGGATTGTCAATCGTAAGGGAACCGTGGTTGCAGATGCCATTGATATTTTTGTGATGGTTATGTTGGCATTTTTTGCTTTTATGTTTCTTCATCTGGTTTTAGTAAAGAGCACGGGAGGTGAAGCAGAAATCGCACAGGTTAAAACAACAGAACATGTGCATTCTGTTTTGTATGGGGTGAGTAAAGGATTATTTTCCCGCGAATTGCTTGGAGATATTTTTCCCTCTTTATCTGACGATTTAATTACTATTGATATTTTTGAAAGGCAGCGACTTTCTGGAGAAGCCAGTATTTTAAAAAGAAGCACGGGCGGAGCGAGAATTACTCGAGTGGAACGTGAGCTTCTGGGGAACAATGAAGAACAACAAATCTCTGAGCATAGCGGAGGGGAAACACCTGAAGTAAACACAGAGCGTTCACAACCGACAGAAGGCGTTCTTATTAGTGAATCTTTGCGAAAAATTGCAGAAGAAGAATGGCAAACTTGGGAAAAAGGGGCAAAAATAGAAACAGAAATGCAAGAAAAAGTTTTTAGTTATTATAAAGCAGGAGGATGTTATTCTCCAGCCATATTTGTTAATGAAGTTCCGTGGTCTGCAGCATTTATTTCATATGTCGCGCGGGAAGCCTATTCTGGATTGCCGCAAAGTTGTGCGCACATGAGATATTTTAATGCAGTAAAGAATGTACCTGCGGATACTACCACGGAAAACATCGAAAAGAAATGTAAAACATTTCCTATAGAGGAGGCAGAAAATATTAAAGTGGGAGATATTCTTTGTCAATGCAGGGGAGAGGAATGCCGATTATCTTATGACTCTCTTCCAGAATTTGCTCCTGCGCATTGCGACATTGTTGTTGAAAAAGACGATTCTTCACTAAAAGTCATTGGAGGAAATCTTGGTAACTCAGTAAAAAAAGTAACTGTTCTTTTAGAGAAGCTGAAAAATCCGCCGTACTTTGGATTTATTACTTGTGAGGGCACATGATCAACAAACGTGGAGCAGTATTTCACTGGATTGTTTTTGGTATCATCGGAGCGTTAGGGATTTTCCTCTTTTTTGCCTCTCAGGCGCCAGGATTACAGACGGTGAAAGGGACGTGGCAGCAAGGGTTGCTGTACGATGGTTTTTTTCCTGCTGAAGCTGAACTTTTAGAGCAGGACGTGAGATTACAGCACCTCTTTCGTGAAACTGCTCAGGAAGTCACTGCTTCAGGGGCATTTTTAAGTAGTTCGGGCTCACCCTGTGGCGAAATAGAAAGTAAAAATATCTGGGATGATCGGCAAGGAGGATGCTTTCCTGATATTCTTCAGACATTCCAGCAATCATTTGCATTACGTTTGGAAGAGAAATATCCGCAATATGTTTTTTCAGAAATGAGATGGGATGGTCAGTCTCTTATCGGAAAGAGCAGACTTTCTTTTATTCCTTCTCAACTAAATAAACTACCAAAGTCATCTGTTTTGGAGTATAGTACTCCTGCAGGTTTTTCTTTGGATGCCTCTTCTTTGATTGAAGCATATACAACCGTTTCTTCAGAAGCGCGTACTCTTCTGCAAAAATGCAGGAATGAGAGAGATGCAACTGCATGCATCACTGCGGAAATTACTGAAACTCCTGAAAAAAGTGCTGAAAAACTAAATTTGCCTCATTGGAAATATGCTTCCTGCAGTGAAGAAAAAGAAATTCCTGTTGGTGAGAGAAAACTTCCTTTTTGCGTTCAGGAAGGCATTTTTCAATTTCAGTTAGCTTTAGATTTTACTCCTGAAAAACCTTTTGCAGTTGATAATTTAGATGTTTTTTATGTTTCTGGCCAGAATGGATACGAGCTTCGTTTTAAACAAGATACGTTTGCTGAAAATTATAAAATATATTATACTGATTTTTTAGAATTTGTTAAAACTCAGGGAACTGGGGAAGAAGTGTTTCAACAAGTCTTGTATGGATTTCTGCAGGAAAAGTTGATTCTTGGAAATGAAGTGCAAGAAAATTGTCCTGCTGGAGCGGAAAAGCAAAAAGGGATTGCATATCACTGTGGAGAAGAAGTAGTTTATTTCATTGACGATTCACGTTTGACTGCTGATGGGGATTATGTGTTTGGAGTTACTGCTCTTCTTGGAGGGAAAGAATCCGATATTTTGTTTCTAGTAAAGATGGAAGACTTGTTTGCGAAGAGGATTTAGCTTTGTCAAACAGTTTATGATTTCATTCTTGGCTTTCTATATGTTAAGCTACCCAAATCCTTATAAATTCTGCCATGAAAAAAAGAATCTATGTTTAAAGTTCCATTCCTACAAGTGAAAGATAAAATTCTCAGAAGCGGTAAAATTACGGAAGAACAATTTGTAGTGCGCGTCAAAGAGAAAATTAACGAACTTTCCGGTCTTATCACGGAAGAAGGCGCAGCACATATCATTGCTAATGAGCTTGGTGTTGAATTGGTTTCACAAAGTGAAAAGCTTAAAGTAAAAGAAATTTATCCGGGGATGAAAGATGTCTCTACTGCAGGGAAAGTATTGAAACTTTATGAAGAAAGAAAATTTCAGAAAGGGGAAAAAGAGGGTAAATTGCGAAGTTTCTTGCTGGGGGATGAGACGGAAACCGTTCGTGTAGTTCTTTGGAATGACCAAGTGCATCTTTTAGAGAACGTGCAGGAAAATGATGTAGTACTTTTAAAGCACGCATATGCAAAAGAAAGCACTAATGGCAAAGAACTGCATTTAGGAGAACGAAGCGAGTTGGTGCTGCATCCGGTAGGAATAAGTTTTTCTACAGTCCGGGAGAAAGCTAGTTTTGAACGTAAATCAATTGCGGCTTTACAGGACAATGAAATTG
>JACPNC010000036.1 GCA_016185685.1 Candidatus Woesearchaeota archaeon
AAGGATTACCTTCGTATCTTCCCATTTTTGTTTTCCTCCTTTTGCTTGTTTTAAGCTAGGAAAAGAGTGAACTATTAGAATATTTGTTGTAGAAAGTTCTACTACATATCAGTAAAATTTAAATAGTATCCTCACTTTCACCATAAAAACATGTCTCCTTCCCCGGAAAAAACCTTAGAAAAACTTGGTTTCAGTCCCAATGAGATTAAAGTATATCTCACATTAAATGACCACGGTTCAACCAAAGCAGGAAAAATTTCCAAGTTAGCGAAGATAGATAGAAGCAGTTGCTATAACTCTTTGAAATTATTGCTGGAAAAAGGATTGGTAAGTTATGTGCTCATCGGCAAAGTAAAATGGTTTCAAGCAACAGGACCAAAGAGACTTCTGGAATATGTTAAAGAACAAGAAGAAGAAGTGCAAAGTATCCTGCCAGAATTACAAGCTAGACATAAAATAGCCAAGATTGAAGGACAAGTACGTTTATTTAAAGGTATTAAAGGAGTGAAATCTATCTTTTTAGATATTATTAGAACGAGGAAAGATAATTATGTCTTTGGATCTGAAGGACAGTTTACCGAACGTATGCCAGAATTTTCCTTGCAATTTGAACGGATGAAAAAAGAAGCAAGGATTACTTCTCAGCTTCTCATTCGTAAAGGTAGAAAAGAATTAGATTCAAAAACCAGTGAATATCGCTTTCTTGAAAACGTGCAGGAATCTCCGGCAGTTACTAATATCTATGGAGATAAAATAGCCATTATTATCTGGACTGATGAGCCGGAAGGGATTATTATTGAAAATGTCGCGGCTGCCAAAGCGTACAGAAGTTATTTTGAAGTGATGTGGAAAGTGGCAAAAGTTTTCTGAAACGTTGATTTAAATCTTATTTTTTTCTTTATTGTGTCTTAAATTATTATTTTTTTCCTTCCTTTTCAGACGTAACAAATCTTCATTACTAAAGAATAAAAATCCATAAGGTTTTTAAACCCTTCATGTACTTGCTCTAAAATACACATCAAGGGGGTTACTTTTATGCTGAGGTTGTTTTTTACACCGGAATGGTTTCAAGGATTAGATCTATTATTTGAAACAGTTGGCTTGATTGCTGCGCTGTTGATCGCAGCATACAGTTGGAAAATATATTCCTCACATAAAGAAAATCGTTTTGCCTATTTTTCCTTTGCTTTCATGCTTGTTGCGGTAAGCTTATTTTTAAAAATGTTTTCCAGTGGTGTATTATACTTCACTCCGCTTCGTGATACGGTACTTGATGTCCTTCGTCCAACGGTTGGAGCAAGGCTGCGTTTTACTAATGTATACTATGCGGCGACTTTTTTTGTACAAATGGCTTCTCTGTTAGGAGGATGGCTGTTGATATTTTTCATCTCTCAAAAATCAAGAGCGCGGCTTACTCGATGGTATGAAGTGAGTCAGATCGCTCTTTTCGTGTATCTGGTATCGCTGATAGCTTTTATTGGACATTTTAATTATGTGGTATTTTATCTTACTGGTTCGGTATTGCTTGCGCTGATAGTTTTGAATTACTACAAAAATTATCTGAACAATGCAAATTCCAACACTTTTAGAGTTATGATGGCATTTATGTTTATTTTATTGAGCCATCTCTTTTTCACATTTATCTTCCTACTTCCAGGATTATATGTCATCGGCCAGATTTTTTTACTTGCTGGGTTTAGTTTACTTTTGTATACCTATCAGAAAGTAATAAGAAAAGAGAGAAAGTTGAAAGTAGAAATCCTGCCGTTGGAAGATGATGATGATGGTGAGCACGAAGGCGATGATGATGAAGAGAAGAGTGAAAATGAAGAGAAGAGTGAAAGAGAAAATAAAAGAAGAAAAAGAAGAACCAAAGAAGAGCAAGAAATAAAAACAGTTTAAAATATTAAAAAATCAATAAATACATTAAACATCTAAAAAAATTAAAACATCCCATGGCAACACGACGATCACGATTAGAATTGGTATTTGATATTCTGTTAGCAATTCAAAACAAAGGGGGCAGAATCAAACCAACGCACCTGATGTACAAGTCTAATCTTTCACATAAATTATTGAATACTTATCTTGATGAACTGATGGGAAAAGAGTTAGTTCGGGTTGACGAAGAAATAGTACGAAAGAAAAAAACACCTAATAAAGTAGTGGTAATTACGGATAAAGGTCTCGGTTTTCTTGCAGAATTTAGAAGAATGCGGGAATTTACAGATGCGTTTGGGTTGTGAAGAGGAAAATTAAGTGGTTTGAAAAATGGCTACAACATTCTTACTTGATTCGTGTGTACTTGATGATACTGTTTTGGAGAATATGCCTGCTGTTGAGATCGTTGCTGAAGGATTTGCTTATTTTAAAGATGGTGAACATGGGCATCCCAGTTATACTTTTTATCAAAGTAATAAAAATGGTTATGATTCTGGTTCTCTAAGATCTTTAGAAGTTTTTCAATCAGAATATGATGGTCATCATGGAGATCTTAGTTTACGTTTTCAGAAAGCAAACGTCATTTTTATGCCAATCTCTGATGGTGAAAAGCATCAATGGGGTTCTAGCATAAGTAGTTCGCGAGAGGATTATTTAAATGCATGTAGCGTTCTTTATGTTTGTGGAGAATTTAAGAAAGCTGATGTTGATATTTTAAAAAAATATGGCGTTTCTATTAAACCTTAAATGATGTTTTTGAAGAGCAAAATCTTAACTTTCATCTATGGCAAAAAAAAGTAAAGACTTCAAAAAAGAAGAAGCATTTTTAGAAAAAAAATCCATAGAAATAAAATCTTCTGAAAATAGCTCAGAAATTTCTTATCTTCTTGGCTTGGACGAAGCAGGCAGAGGTCCAGTACTCGGTCCGTTAGTGATGGCTGCGTTAGTTGTAGATGCTGAAGGTGAGAAAAAGCTCAAATGGCTTGGTGTTAAAGATAGTAAACTGCTTAGCTCAGAGACCAGAGAGGAGCTTTTTGAACGCATCCGTGAAATTGTTCTTGATTTTCGTGTTGAAGTGATTGAACCAGATGTTATTGATTTATCTTTAAGTGATGCAACTACTAACTTAAATTGGCTGGAAGCGGATACTGCTGCAAGAATGGTTGTTGAATTAGCACAAGCAAATAAAAATAAAAATCCATCTCCTTTAGTTGCTGTGGTTGATTGTCCAAGCCCGAATATCGCTGGATATACCGCTTATTTTCTGAAAAAAATGGATGAGTTTTATTCCGCAGACTTTACACCTGAAGCTAGAAAAAAAATTGATCTGCGTTTGGAACATAAAGCAGATGCAAATCATATCGTTGTTGGAGCGGCATCTATTGTAGCGAAGGTAATTAGAGATAGAGCAATTGAGCATTTAAAAAATGAAGTTGGCATTGATTTCGGTTCGGGGTATATGACTGATCCGAAAACGAAAGATTTTTTGGAGAAGTATCATCAAAAGTATCCGCATCTGTTCAGAAAGCAATGGCAGTCTTATAAAGATGCAGTGGTGAGAAAAGAACAGAAAAAATTGGGAGAGTTTTAGTAAAAATAGAAAATTCAAATCCCAAATTCCAAATCCCAAATCCCAAATCCCAAATCCCAAATCCCAAATTCCAAATCCCAAATTCCAAATCCCAAATCCCAAATCCCAAATCCCAAATCCCAAATCCTAAATCCCAAATTCCAAATCCCAAATCCCAAATCCCAAATCCCAAATTCCAAATCCCAAATCCCAAATCCCAAATCCCAAATCCCAAATTCCAAA
>JACPNC010000037.1 GCA_016185685.1 Candidatus Woesearchaeota archaeon
TCAAAGAAGCCGAACAATAATTTTGTGCAAGCAATTGCAGTTCCTCATTCACCTCTTGGCCTTGCCAGTACTCAGCTTCGTAAAGCTAAACAATTACAGTAATAAGAAATCTTTATAAATAAACCCCCTTTCCAGCAAACTATGGCAAAACTTAGAAAGTTTTCTGCATATCAAAGTCTTGAACGTCCGTACACTCGTATCAGTAAATTTACAAGTAAAAATTTTGTTCGCGGTGGCTTCCCGGCTTTGAAAATTACTAAATTTGATATGGGAAATGCGAGAAAAAAATACGATACTACTGTTCAACTAGTTTCTTTGCGAAGTATGAACATCCGTCATAATGCTTTAGAATCTGCAAGGATGTCTTCCAATCGTTTATTAGAAAGTCAAATTGCTAATGCATATCATTTACGAGTGAAAGTATATCCATTTCATGTATTGCGAGAAAATCCTTTAGCTGCAGGAGCAGGAGCAGACAGGATGAGTACGGGTATGCAGAAGTCTTATGGAAAAGTTATGGGTGCAGCTGCACGAGTAAAAGCTGGACAAACAGTAATTGAAGTGAAATCTGATAAACAAAATCTTCGTTTAGTCAAACAGGCTTTAGGTGTAGCGGCAACAAAAATTCCTTGTCCATGTAAGATTGTTGCACAGTAAAAATAAAATCTAACACAAAATAAAATCTAATAAAATCTAATAAAATCTAATAAAATCTAATAAAATCTAATAAAATCTAATAAAATCTAATAAAATCTAATAAAATCTAATAAACTTAGTTATTTCTTTATTTGATTTAAAAAAATACACAATGAGCAATTCCAAAGCGAAGCATTTTTAAATAAAACCATTTTTTAAAGGAAAAGTGAGAGAAAGCGAGGTATCCGCTGATAGTGGTCTTGATTGCGATTGCGGAAATAAAAACATATGGGTACATTAAAAGCACAGGAAAGGAACATCGTTATTCCCGGAGAAATTCTTGCAGAAGGAATGGATTATCTTCCCGGGGAAAATACTTATCGTGAGCAAGAGAATATCTATTCAAAAGTTCTCGGTTTAGTTACTTTAGTAGGAAGGGTTATCAAAATCACTCCTCTTTCTGGTCCTTACGTCTTGAAGATTGGGGATAAAATTATTGCTCAAGTAACTGATATTACTATGAATGGATGGAGAGTAAGCACCAATACGGCGTATACGGCAATGTTAAATGTTAAAGATGCAACCACCAGATTTGTAAAAAAAGAAGAAGATCTCAGCAAAATTTTAGCCATAGGTGATTATGTGGTAGTTCGCATTGTAAATGTAACCTCTCAAAATCTGATTGATGTGATTATGAAAGAACCAGGATTACATAAAATTTCTGGGGGAAGAATTATTTCTCTCAATAGTCAAAAAGTTCCTCGCTTGATTGGCAAGCAAGGGAGCATGATTTCTCTTATCAAAGAAAGAACTGGATGTGAGATTACTGTCGGCCAGAATGGTTTAGTGTGGCTTAAAGGTACGCCGGAAGGAGAATATCTTGCAGAACAGGCAGTGCATCTGGTAGAAGAAAAAGCACATTTAGAAGGACTTACTGTTAGAATGGAAAAATTTTTATCCACGGGAGTGAAAGCATAATGGTATACAAACAACGCTTAGACGGAAGAAAAGATGACGAGTTGCGTCCTATAGAAGCAAAAGCAGGAGTTATCCCTAATGCTACTGGTTCAGCTTCATTTAAAATCGGAAAAACTTGGGCACTCGCCGCAGTGTATGGTCCTCGTGAATTATTTCCAAAATTTTTACAAAATCCCAAAGAAGGAGTTTTACGCTGTCATTATGGTATGATGCCTTTTTCCGGTTCGGGAGAAAGAGTAAGGCCAGGCTCAAATCGTAGAGCACAGGAGATTGCCATGGTTATTGGAAAAGCGCTTGAACCTGTTGTTGATCTTTCTGCATTTCCTAATTCAGTTGTAGATGTGTATATCGATCTTCCTCAAACTGATGCGGGCACACGATGCGCTGGACTTTCTGCCGCATCTATGGCTTTAGCTGATGCAGGAATTCCTATGAAAGATATGGTTAGTTCTGTTGCAGTAGGAAAAGTGGATAATCGTATCGTGGCAGATTTGGATTATCGTGAAGAACATATTGAAGAATTTAATCCAGAATCTGAGGGAGCTTCCGTTTCTGATATTCCTGTTGCAGTTATTCATAACACTGGTGAAGTAGTCTTACTGCAAATGGATGGAAAAATTTCAAAAATTGAATTAGTTACTGCACTGCGCTTAGCACAGAAAGTTACAGAAAAAATTTATCTGGAGCAGAAAAGAGCATTGTTAGAAAGATTTCCTCGTGAATAAAAACAAAATAGAAATAAAATCAAAATAAAATTAAAATAAAATTAAAATAAAATTAAAATAAACTCAAAAAGTATTAACTTCAAAAAATAATAAAATAGAAAAATAACTTAAAAAAATAAACACTCAAAAAATGATTTCCAACAAAGAAACTATCGTTGCACTTGCTGCACAGCAAAAGCGTCTTGACCAGCGCGGCTTATTAGAATATCGCAAACCGATCGTCATAGAAACAGATATCTCTTGGACTGCTGAAGGGTCTGCGCGTGTGCAAATTGGCAGCACTGTGGTTTTGGCAGGGGTAAAACTTTCTATTGAAAAACCGTATAATGACACTCCTGATGAAGGAGGGATAACTGTCAATGTAGAATTGCTTCCTTTGTCCAGTCCAAAATATGAATCTGGTCCTCCAGGAATGGCAGCAATAGAATTAGCACGAGTAGTAGATAGAGGCATCCGTGAAGCTAAAGCAATTGATGTCAAAAAATTATGTATTACTCCCGGAGAAAAAGCTTGGTTTGTGATTATTGATGTGGTTACTGTTAATGATGCCGGAAATCTTTTTGATGCCGCTGGTTTAGCTGCACTTGCAGCATTGAACTCAGCAAGATTTCCTATGGTGAACAAAGAAACAGGAGTGATTGATTACAAACATAAAACAACTACTCCGTTACCTTTAGTAAAACAACCATTGCCGCTGACGGTATACAAAATAAATGGGCAATTGATGGTTGATCTTTCTACTAATGAAGAAATAGCATATGATGCTCGGCTTACTGTAGCTTCTGATAAAGATGGTACCATTTCTGCTTTGCAGAAAGGCGGCAGTGAACCATTAACTGTTGAAGAGATTGATGCAATGATGACTATTGCTTTGGAAAAAGCACGTTTCCTGAGAGAAGAATTGCAGAAACAATTAAAATAAATTCCAAGCAGCAAAAACCAAAAATTAAATTCCAATAAAGGTGAATATAATGAGCGCAAAACAAAAAGAACACAAAGAAAAAGAAGAAAGTGTTGAAGAAGAAGTAGTATACACGAAATTTGAAAAAGCTAGAATGATCGGTTCTCGTGCATTACAATTATCCATGGGCGCACCATTTTTATTAAAGCTTTCTGAGAAAGAATTAGAAAAAGCAAAATATGATCCCATCTCTATAGCCATCATGGAATTTGATGAAGGGATTCTTCCTATTACGGTCAAAAGACCGAAAATGGAGAAATGAAAGCTGAGTTTTTGAAGATTTGAAGATAATGTTTTTAGAAAAATCCCCTTATCCATCTCTTATCGTAGATCTGGAGTTTCATCAACTCCTTCAAAAATAATGTGCTCTATCTCTTTAGAGATAGGGTCAACAGTGAAGATGTCTAAATCTTTGTCCTCTGCTCCTTCTATTGCCCCGTCGGCAGCAAAGTAAATAAGGCCATCATTTTCCCAGGAAAGACCGCGTTCATCAGGACCATCTCTGCCGTTGTGATTAAAATTTCTAAAAGTGATCTGCTCATCAAATCCCGCAGTGATATCTCTTACATAAATATTATTTTCTTTTATTTCCTGACCAGTATCTTCATCAAATAGTACTGTGGTCTTTACGTAAGCAAACTTTGTTCCATCTGGCGACCAGGCGGGGAACTCTCCTCTAGGAGCAACTTTTTCAATGTAACTACCATCCGGACTTAGCAGATAAATAGCGGTCCATACTGGTTGATCTTCTGATTCACGATGAGTGCCTCCAACCAAAATAAACCTTCCGTCAGGCGACCAGCGCGGCTGGTACATATCTCCAAAATATCCTTGACTGATATTTAGTTCTCCACTCCCATCAGCGTTCATTATGTAAAGATCCCATTGAGGATCTCTAAACGCTTTAAAAATCACCATTTCTCCGTCTGGCGAGATGTCGGGAGATTCTCCTTCGCGGTCAGTAACTACATTCATGTTGCTTCCGTCTGCATTCATGCGGAAAATTCTTCTGCCTTCATAATCATGAGGCGGGGGAAAGTCCATCCCGGTAAAATAAATATATCTTCCATCCGGCGACCAGCGGGGATTCCGATGAGTGCCATGCGCTTCTGCAAAAGTTAACTGAAGAATTCCGCTTCCATTTTGATTCATTCTGTAGATGTTAGGTTCAAATCCGTCTATCGGGAATCTATGAGTGAAAACGAGATCTCTCCCGATATCTTCTTCAGTATCATTGCCATTTGGTTCTTCTTGATGTCTGGCATCTTCTGTTTCACTTTCTCTCGCTGCTTCTTCCGGGGTCATGCAGAATAACCCCTCCAAATCTCGGTTGTACTCGCATACTCTGCTTTCCTTACAATCGTTATCAGTTTTACAGCTGCTTAATTCTCCGCAATTTGCGGGAAGCAAAGACAAAAGAGCCGCATATGCAGCAGTCCTTATTCCTCTGAGAGTATTCATTAACTACTTTAAAATAGTGCTTTATTTATAAAACTTATGGTGCAAAGA
>JACPNC010000054.1:0-7454 GCA_016185685.1 Candidatus Woesearchaeota archaeon
GTTGTTCTTGCTCCTGCTCTTGGAGGGGTTCTCACTCGCGGCTCTTCGGCAGTAAATGATTCTTCTTCAGTCACTCTTGCTTTTCTGCCGGAAGGAGTTCTGACTTTCTCTGCTTTCACTTTTCCTGAAAGCGCTTCTGCAAGTTTTGTTCTAAGATCTTCATTTTCCTTTTCTGTTTTCTGCAAGCGTTCAACTTCACTGCTCAAAAATTCAATTATCTGAAGATATTCGGAATTGTTGTTACTGCCCATCGCGGAAATTAACGACTCTCTGTTGCCATTACTTCTTTTAATTTCTTGAAATGCCGAGTTTACCAAAGCAGCTAACTCAGTATTTCCTCCCCGGTCAGGATGTACATTCAGTAAAAGCGTGTGGCAATATTCTTTTAAGAAAGAATCCAATTTTCCCGTTCCATTTAAGTAAGCAACAATTTCTTTATTCAATCCTAATTGCTCAAAGGGGTTAGACACGCTTATCCCTTTCCCAGCAACCCAGCAATTTTTTCTGCTTTTCCTGCATCACTTTTGCGAAGCAGTTCCATATACTTTCCCAGACTTGCAGCAGATTCCATTTTTTTGGCAAGAGCAACCAGCAAATCAGGCAAGACATCAACCATGGAACCGAGGGGAATGAATTTCTCGCTTTCTGGTTTGCTTGAATCAATAATTTTTTTTTGCAGAGCATAATTATTCTGATTACATCCAACCAGATAAAATCCATCACATACTGTTTTCATGGCGGTAAAAGCAGTTTTGTAATCAACACCTCGTTCACAAGGCTCATCTTTCATTCCATGCGGATAAGCATCTGCAACTAAGACCACTGCCTTTTTTCTGCCGGCAGATTCTGCAGGAAGTCGTTGAGCTAATGCCAGAGCTAAACATTCGTATGCCTCCGGTTCGTCTCCACCGCCAGTCATGGCAATGCTTTCCAATGCTCTTTTAGCTTCCGCGGAATTAGAATTTAACTGATACATTTGCAACCAGTCTTCTCCATCGCAATGATCGCCGATGCCATTGATGGAAAGGCGCGTTCCATTTCCCAGAATAGCGTCTGTTACTTTAGCAATATTATCTTTTACTATTTCAATATACTCGCCCATGCTTCCGGTAGTGTCAAAGGCAAGATAAATATCTAAAGTCCCTTCTGCAGAACGCTCAGTGATTCTCCTTGCTCGATCTAACACACCTGCAGAAGTTCCGCCGACTGCCGGAGTTTTGTTATAATTAGTCCCCACCAAAGCTCTTGCTCTGGCTAAAATATCAATGTCATGTGCCATAAAGTTGCCTCCCGAATGTAAGTGTTTTTAGTGAGAAATAGAGGACACTTTATAAGCTTTTTGGTAGTTTTGTTACTTTTAAGTGATGTTTTCAAAACCCTTGCAAACTCTTCTGCTCTTCCAGTTTTTTTACTTTGAGTTTCCGAACCATTTCATCGTCTTTTTCTAATATTGCTTGCAGTTCCCGTGCACGTTCCACTACTTCTGAAGGCAATCCAGCTAACTTTGCCACATGAATCCCGAAACTCTGATCTGTTCCTCCTGGAACGAGTTTATGAAGTAAAACCACTTCACCATGGACTTCTTTTGCCGCAACATTATAATTTTTTACTCGAGAAAACTTCTCTGCAAGTTTATTTAACACATGATAATGAGTAGCAAAGAGCGTTTTAGCTTGAATGCTGTTATGAATATGCTCAGCAACACTCCACGCCACACTTACTCCATCAAATGTGCTTGTGCCTCGACCAATTTCATCTAGAATAATTAAACTTCTTTCTGTAGCGTTATGTAAAATTGCGGCAGTCTCCTGCATTTCCGCCATGAAAGTAGATTGTCCTGAACTTAAATCATCTGATGCGCCCACGCGAGTGAAAATCCTGTCCACCAAACCAAGCACTGCTTTTTCTGCAGGAACAAAACTACCCATGTGTGCTAAGAGAACAATCAATGCTGTTTGCCGCATCACTGTAGATTTTCCGGACATATTCGATCCTGTAATAATCATCATCTCTCCTGCATTGAGAAAAACATCATTGGCAATAAACCGCGGCTCCATTTTTTCTAACACCGGATGCTTTCCCTGAGCAATCTGAAGCACCGGCAAATCAACAAACTCTGGCCGCACATATCCTTGTTCAGAAGCAACTGCAGCAAGAGAACAGAGCACGTCAAGTACGGCAATTTTTTGCGCAGTTTCTTGAAATTCTTTTGTATGCAAGGAAATTTTCTTCAACAGTTTTTGGAAAATATCGTATTCTAAAGTTGCTATCTTCTCTTGCGCAGTAAGAATTTTCTCTTCCTCAACTTTCAATTCTTCCGTGATATATCGTTCTCCATTTGCAGTAGTTTGTTTTCGGATATAAGTTGAAGGAACTAGTGGAACATTTTTTTTGGTTTCTTCAATAAAATAGCCAAAGACAGAGGTGTAGCTTATTTTCAAGGTAGTGATGCCGGTTTTTTGCCGTTCTTTTTCTTCCAGTTCCTGCAAGTATTTTTTACTGTTGCTGGAAATTTCCTGCAAAGCATCCCGCTCAGCATGATATCCATTTTTTATCATTCCACCCTCACGCAAACTCAAGGGAGCGTCATCACGTACTGCTTTTTCTATCTCCTGAAAAATTTCTTGAGGAAAAGACATTTCGGAAATGTAGTTCCGCATATTCGGAAGAATTTCTTTTATTTCACTTATTTCTTTTATTTCTTCTCTATTATTTTCTTTACTTGTTTATTTCATTAAAGAAAAAGTAGAAAGAGTAGATTTCAAAAGAGGAATTTGTTGCAAGGAATTTTTTAGAGCAAGTACATCTCTCGGCGTAGCATTTCCATAGTTGATCCTGCTTAGAAGTCTTTCTATATCAGCAATATCTTTCAGAGCATCACGTAGTTCTTCCCGGAGCAAGAGTTGCTGCTGCAATAATTGAAGCGCATCTAAACGCTGTTGAATAGCAGGAATATCACACAACGGTTCAGTAATCCATTTCTTTAACAAACGAGCACCAAGAGGAGTAGAAGTTCTGTCAAGAATGGAGAGCAACGTTCCTCGAAGAGAACTATCTTTCGCATTTTTTAACAGTTCAAGGTTTCTGAGGGTAACAGCGTCCAGCAGGAGATGATGTTGATTACTTTTCATTTGCAAAGAACGCACATGGGAAAGAGTATTTTTCTGTGTTTCTAAGAGATATTGGAGCAAAGCACCGGAGGTTTGGATTTGTTGTTTTTTTTCAATTCCAAAACTTGCCAAACTGGGAATTTGAAAATGCTGCAAAAGAAGCTTTTTCGCACGCTCTTCCTGAAAAAAATAGTCTTCCCTGACTTGAATAAAACATCCTTTTTGATTGAGCTGCTGCAAAAGATCTTTATCAATCTGCAAACTCATCGGGAGAATACATTCTCTTGGCTGAAGTTGAGCAAGGTAGGTTACCAATTGATGCAAGGAACAGGCAGGAGTTACAAAGAATTCACCAGTAGAAATATCGCTGGATGCAAGTGTATATCCTTCCACAGAAGAAGTGAGTGCAATAATATAATTATTTTCTTTTTCATCTAACAGTGAAGACTCCATCACCGTGCCTGGAGTGACAATGCGTGTCAATCCGCGTTTCACTAAGCCTTTTGCAAGTTTTGGATCTTCCAACTGTTCAACGATAGCTACTTTGTATCCCTTTTTTACCAATTTGCCAAGATATGTTTCTAAAGCATGGAAGGGAACTCCGGCTAACGGTGCTTTCTTTTCTCCTGTTCCACGAGAAGTAAGAGTGATTTCTAATTCTTTAGATGCGGTGACTGCATCGGCATAAAACATTTCATAAAAATCGCCCATGCGCAGCATGACCAGGCAATCAGGATGCTGTTGCTTAACTTCTTGATATTGGCGCATACCGGGAGTGAGAGCGTGAGAAGGAATGTCAAGAACGCTGACTGTTGGTTGAGATTGAAGAGAATGATATTCTGACATGAAGGTTTTGCAAAGGGAGAAGTTTAAAAGGATTGTTGTGACGGAGAGAAGGGGAGAGAAAGATGCTGAGATTTCTGCTTATAGATTTTTTGGATTCTTTTAAAATCAATTTCCTGCGAAAGTTATATATATTATAACTAGTTTAACTAACTAGAATGGAGATCCATCTCAAGATTACCAAGCATGCTAAGGAAAGAATGGCTCTTCATGGAATCACCCTTGAACAAGTAAAAAGAGCAATTCAGCAAGGCGCTAAAACTAAGCAAACAGAAGGGTATCTCGCTTCCTATGTCTATCTTAAAGTTGCATACCGAGAGATCGGTGAAAAATACTACAAAATAAAAACGGTGTTTATCAAATGAAAAGAAAAACATGTGAAGAATGCGGCGGAAAAGTAATAGAGAAGAAAGTCCCTTTTTCTCTTTACGGACAAGAATTAGGAATGTTTCCTGCAGAGGTATGTAATGGTTGCGGAGAAGAAGTTTTTGAGGAAAATACTTCGGAAGAGATTGATCATATTGCTAAAGAAAAAGGTTTGTGGGGCTTAGAAGCACAAACGAAGATTACTAAGATTGGTGCATCCTATGCAGTAATTATTAATAAAAAAATAGCTGAATTTGCCGGACTAGAGCACGGAATGCCAGTACACGTACATCCTGAAAGTAAGGGGAAAATTGTGATTGAAGCTTGAGTTTAATTTAAAAAAAACATTAACTCTTTGAGTTCTTTTCCTACCCTTTCTTAAACTCGCCTGCAGCGTCAATTAATTCCACGTGTCCTAAGAATACACCACGGCAACAGTATCTATCCAAGCCAACTGCGTCCAATGCCTTCTTAGCTGATTCGCCTTTTTCTAAGCGCTGCTGGTACTCTTCCAAAAGATGGCCTACGGGTTTTCCACAGGCAAAACAACGAATGGGTATAATCATGTTTTTCGCTCCAGTTTAAGTTTATTTTTTTGATATTTTTTCTTAGTTTATTTTTTTATCTAAAATAATCCTCATCTGTACGATTTCTGCCTCTTAGCACGTGCTTTTGAGTCGTTAGGCTTACGCGTTTCTTTTCTGCGCACGTCAGCAACTAACAGTAAACGGTCATATTCATAAAAGACAGGTTTTAATGAAGGTTGATAGAGAGATAATGCTCTTGCCATAGCCAATCGAGCTGCATCTGCTTGTCCGCTAATACCGCCACCGCGTACGCTCACGTCAAGATTTACTTGTTGAGCAAGTTCACCAGCTAAAGCTAAAGGTTCATACACACGCAATTGTAATATCTTATTTGCCCAAGTATCTAGCAAAGCTCCGTTAACAGTAACTTTTCCTTTTCCAGGAAACAAAGTTGCACGAGCGATAGCTTGTTTTCTTTTTCCTTGTGCATGAATAGTTTTCAAAGTTGATGCGCTCATACTTTCCCTCCCAGACGTTGACAAAGTTCTTGAATAGTAATAAAGTTTAAATTAGGTAATTTCCTTACAGATGCTTCTTCCACAATCACCATTTTTTCATGTGCAAATTCTGCAGGAATTTGTTGATAACAAAGAATTCTTTTAAATGCTTCTCTTCCACGTGCTTGTTTCCAGGGAAGCATACCACGAATAGTTCTTCGTGCAAATAAATGAGGAAGACGTGAAATAGTTGGACTTTTCAAAGGGTTTCCTCCTCTGTCCCGACGTTCTTTTTCACGAGTAAAAGTGTTTGTTTTTTTTCCGCTGATCACTGCTTTATCACAATTTACCACTCGTACTTCTTCACCCAATAAAGCTGCTTTCGCTACTTGTGATGCCAAACGTCCCAAGATCATCCCTTCCGCGTTGTATACGATCATTTTTCTTCTCCAATGGTTCTTATTTCTCTATTTCTGATACTTTCTTTCTTTCTTTCTTTATCCTAAAATCCTGACGTTTTTTCCGTCAGGATTTTGTTTCAGTAATTCATGTATGGAAAGAGTTTTTCCTTTTGCTTCCTGGATTTTTCTGCGTGCGTCTGCAGAGAAATTTAAAGCAGCTACGTCCACTTTTTTATCTAAAGTTCCTACGCTCAAGACTTTTCCAGGAACTAAAATAGTTTCTCCTTTTTGCGCTTGTTGATTAATTTTATAGACATTGACTTCTCTCCTCTGGCGAGTTGGTTTTTTTAAATCATCTACAACTCGTCTCCAAAAATTACTTTCTCGCGCTTTAGACTCTAAAGTATTGAGCAATTGTACAAGCTGATAATTTGTTGGACCGGTGGGTTTAACCATGGGGATTCACAAGTAACGAAAGTTTCTCCTGTTTATTACAAGAGTTTTTCCAGTTCCTCCGTTTTTTCGATAAAAATATCCATTGCAGTAGAAAGCATTTCTTTGCAACTTAACTGCCCCCAGCTTTCTACACTAAAAATAATATTGTCGGTATGTTCTAAAGTAATGCCTTTGTCCAGTGAAACGTAATAATCCAGCAACTGAGAGTCAAAAACTGCTTCAGGATTAACACTCAGTTTGTTACCTTTTATAGTAAAGACACCATCGGAAGAAAGATGGGCAATACTCTCGGCATCATCAACTTTCCCAACATTCAATATTGGCTCGCGTTTGAAAAAAGCAAATCCAGGAGACCATTTAGAATGATTTTTTCCTTTGCCGAGAACTGCAGTCATTTGCACATCAATTTTCTGTTTTCCTAATAACTTTGCCACTGGCATTTTTTCATGAACAAAAGTACATTTTGGATCGGTGCTCTTTGCTTCTTCAGCGTACACATATCCTTTTTTACTTGATTTCAAATTTATTTTTAATTCGCAACGCGCACATCCTTCTCCACCGCATTTACAAGTTGCTTTGAAAGTGTAACTTTTCAAATCTGTTTTGAGAGGTAAAAGTCCAAGGCGAAGGCCGAGCATTTCGTCATACAAAGCGGAATTGTTATCCTTGATTTCCAAATCCTCTACTGCCAAAGTAGGCACTTCCTCAAGAACAAGACGACGAAGAGTATTTGCAAATACTTCATCGCTATCTTTTATAAAAAAGACAAGTTTATTTTTCTTTCGTTCTTCTTTGATTTTTTCAAGTTTCATGGTAGTGTTGTTCTATTTGTTTTTTTGTAATTTATGATTTAATTTTTTTAAGATTTATTTTTTGTTGATACACTCCTCTTTCTAAACTCTTCTTCCTCTTCTTCCGCCTTTTGCTCTGCAACCATTATGAGGAATTGGAGTAACTTCTTCAATTTTTCCAATACGTAACCCTTCACGGGCAAGAGTTCTAATCGCTGCTTGAGCCCCAGGTCCTGGGTTGTAAGGGCCGTTCGGTCCGCCTTTAGCTTTTACTTTAACAATAAGTCCAGTGATACCTTTTTCCTTGATAATTTCTGCAACTTTTTTTGCAGCGCCCATGGCTGCAGTGGGAGAACTTTCCAGACGATCAGATTTAACAATTTGTCCACCGCTGCTTCTTGCCAAAGTTTCTGAACCAGTGATGTCAGTTACAGTAAGAATAGTATTGTTATAAGTGGAATTA
>JACPNC010000054.1:7470-11705 GCA_016185685.1 Candidatus Woesearchaeota archaeon
AATCCCCCAGCGAATTTTCATTACCGGCCGATCAAAAGGCCTTCTTTCTTGAAGATTTTCTGATTGACGTTCAGGACGTTCCTGATTTTGCGATTGAGATACAGACGGAGATGGTGACACAGATGCAGAAACAGATGGAACCGGTTTTGCAGAAGCTCCCTCTGCTTTTTTTTCTCCTGATGCAGTTGATACATTTTTTTCTTCTGGATTTTTCTTCATTATCTTTGCCTCTGTTTCCTTACTGGAAATCTACGTCTTTCTGCCATAGCTTCAAGTTGTTGAGGAGAAAGCACTTTCACTGCTTTTGCAGGTGTTGCGCGTTCTGGATGATCTTCTTGAGATAAAGCAGAAGCTGGTTTAAATTTCAGTACCGCTTCTTCAGCAGTAGAAACAAGATAAGAAGGGGAAGTAATCCGTTTTTCGCCGACCATCACATGACCATGGGTAATAAACTGTCTCGCTTGTTTTGCAGTTTTTGCCATTCCTTTTTTTTGAATCATGGTTTGCATACGGCGCTGTAAAATATCTGATAATTGTAAACGAAGTACTTCATCCAGACGAGAACCTTCCTGAACCAAACCATACTTTTGAAGTTTACTCATCATTTGTTGTTGTTCTTTTAATCCTTGAGGAGTCGCATCAGCAATAAGTTTCTTTGCGATATCTTTGTATTTTTTAAGAAATGAAGTAGCAATATGAATTTCCTGTTTTTTCTTCAATCCGTATTCTCTCACAACGATTTTTTCTGCTTCAATAACTCGCTTGTTCCAAGGATGTGAAGGCGTACTGTACTGTTTTCTTAATCGTTTGATGTCTCCCATGGTTTAGTTTATGATTTTTTTTCTTTTTTTGCTCCTGCTTTTGCTCCTCCTTTTTTATCTCCATCAGCTGCTTTTTCCGGAGCGACTTTAGTCTTGACTACACCGACTACTTTTCCTTTATTTCTTCTGAAATTTGATTTTGTACGTTGTCCGCGGACGGTTAAGCCTTTAGAGTGTCTGACTCCACGGAGAGTTCTTATTTTCTTTAGTCGTTTAAGATCATTTTCTTGCACAAAACTCAGTGTTCCAGTCACTAGATGCTTATTTTCTCCCGTATCGTAATCTTTTTTGCGGTTGAACATCCAAATAGGAATACCGTGCTTAGAAGGATCTTGCATGACTGCATTAAGTTTTTTTACTTCCTCGTCATTTAAATTACCTGCTTTTTTGTCCCTAGAAATATTAGAAACTGCACACACAGCAGAAGCAAAATTGATACCTATGCCTTTAATTTTTGTGAGAGCCCAGACAACTTGTTTTTCACCAGGAATATCTACATTAGCCACACGGACAATGTGTTTATAATTTTCTGGAAGTTGCTGACGTGTAACGGAAGCAACCTCCGAACGAAGCGAGGTTGATGAAGTTGGTTTTTGTGGTTCTGCCATTTTTGATTGAGTTACCGAGAATACAACACTGCAAATGAAACTTCATGAAACATAAGCTTCTGAAGTCCTAATGCGCGTGAACTCGGACTATTTTCTCTTAAGAATGAGGTTTATTTATAAAGCTTTTTCTTGTAAAATGGTATTTTTATTTCAAACCCTCTACTAAGTCTGCCAATCTCTGCGATGCTTTTCCGTCCACAGAGAATTTTTTTCTTCGTTCAGCAAGAACCAGTTTATCACTTTCTTCCTGAGAACTTACCATCTGCATGAGGTCATAAATACTTCCCCAGTGTAATGTGTAAGGAATCGCTCCCAACATGACGGAAGGAAAAGCTTCCAGTTCTTGCTCAGGAATATCTGGCAAAATGCCGCCGATGTTTTTTTCCAACAGACATCCTTCCGTAAGCACAGTACTTTTTGGAGAACTTACTGATGCTGCTGCAAGCATAAGTTGTTGTGAATTACAAGATTTTGCAGGGAGATATACGAATCCATGCCTCTTTGTAATTTCCTGAGTGAAATTTTGGTAAAATTCTTCCCCAGGATGAGGTTTCACGGCAAGATTTAAATGAAGATCCGATGCAGCTGCAAAAACTTTTTTTGTCAATTTTATTTCGTAAGCAAACATTTCTTCTCGTTGTTTTCTTACATCCGGTTTTCCTTCCACAAAAGGTTTGAGATAGGCAGTATCCGGATGAATGTTTTGAGTAAAATGCACGTGTAAGAGCTCTGCAGGCACGATGCCTAAAGGAGTTAATGAATGTAAAAAATCGTATCTCTTCCGCTCAGTAAACTCTTCTCGCAAAGAAGCGTACCGATCAAATGCAGTCCAGCCCACAACTACCGATCTTTTTGCCGCTTCTCTGCCAAAATCACCAAGCTGTTCTTCCATTGTCTTTTTGCAGGATTTGTACATTACCGCAAGAAGGTCTGGAAGATTTTCTTCGTTAATTCTTTGAGGGTATTTACTATTTTGATCAACTACGGCAATAGTTCGTATTCCTGCTTTTTTTGCGGCGATGATAAATTCGCTGTCAGGAGAATCAATGCCGGACATACCAGTGAGCACTAAATCATACTTTTGCTTTTGCACTAGCTGAACATAAGCTTCTCTATCGGGAGGGATTACTTTTTCCGTAACAAGGTCCTGAAAGGCTTTTACTTCGTTTTCATTTCCTGTCGCGTAAATAGTAACTTGGTGACCCCTCTTTTGGAGTTCTTTAATAGGAGAAACCAGCGTATTTGCGCAACCAGACATTTTTGCAGTAGCGAGAATGTGCATGAAAATTTAATTTAAGATAGTTACTTTTAAATCTTATGTGCCATTATTCTGCAGAATATACTTTTTACCACTTCTACTTTTTACTTCTTAAACCCCATTGGTTCTTTTTTCTTCTTTCCTAATGAAGCAAGCCCTTGCAGATAATAAGATTTATCAGGAAGCAAAGGCAGATTTGTTTTTTGTATATCTCTTTTGTTTTCAGGATCCACTTTTTCAGCATCCTGTCGTAATTTTTCTATAAAAAAATCTTCTGCAGTTTCACATACCAGCAATACATCAAAAGGCGAAAAACCTTCCGACTGTTGTGCAAGTTCTTCAATGTTTTCTGGAGAAAGATGTTTTGCATAGTGAGTATAAATTTCTTTCAAATCGTCATGATCCGGAAGAGGAAATTTTACTTCTTTCTGAAACCTTCTTTTGATAGCTCCGTCAAGAGAATCAGGCTTGTTAGTTGCACCAATGATAATCAAATCATCACCCACTTTTGTTTTTGCTGTTTCGGTCATCAAGATAGAAAGTAGGCGTTTGGTGGACTCATGCATTTGTCCGTCTCTATCTCCCGTAAGACAATCAATCTCATCTATAAATAAAATAGTTTTTCCTACTTCCCTAATAGTCTTAAAAATATTCCCTAGCTGTTTTTCTGCTTCGCCATACCATTTGGTCATGAATGCCTCTAGAGAAAGCGCCACTAAAGGATAACCAAGCTGAGCAGCAACAACTTTTGCCATCTCTGTTTTTCCTACACCATACGTTCCGGAAAATAAAAAACAGTTATAGCCCACCTGCTGAGGAATTTTTCGTGTGTGTTGACGCAGTTCAAGAAATTCTTCTTTATGAAAATTTGGCTTGAGAATTTTTCTAAAGATATCTTCTTTAGTTTTTTGATATCCTGCAAGTGAATTCCATGTATATTGTGAGAGATCATTCTCTACTTGCAAACCCATCTCGGTAAGAGTTTCTAAAGTAACCACGGGAAATTGTTCTACAGGAGGAGGAAGAAGTTTGGTACCTGCGTTTTTAAGAAACTGCAAATCTTTATTGGTAAAACCATCAGAAACACTAAGACAAAAAGTGATAGAAGATTCTTTTGATGTTTGTTGATATTTAATACCAAATGCCAGCATATGCACCTCAAGATTAGCAATATGGCTTATCTGCGTAAGCAAGTAAGTGTCCATCATTTTAGTAACAGCAGTATTTCTTTTTGAATAATTTTCTAAAAAATGATCCACTAACTGAAGTACCTGTTTTTCATCCAGATGAGAAGAATCAAACCTATACGATGCTTGGATATTGGTATTTTCCTGATGAACGACTGGACCTTGGAGAGAAGCTCCTTGAGAAAGTTGAGTGCGCCATTCCTGCACGTAAGATTCCAGCGTTTCCTTTGCTTTAGAAAATTCAACAACATCAGTAATCTCTTTTTTGGGTAGGCTCATTCCAGCAGAGTTGTTTGGAGTTGTGTGTAGTTTGTTTTACAACTGTAAATGTTACTCTTACTGAGGTGATACTCATTTATAT
>JACPNC010000055.1 GCA_016185685.1 Candidatus Woesearchaeota archaeon
AAACATACAGCTGCAGGGAGAAAAAGAATACCTCTCTGTAGACAAAAAATTAAATCGCTTAACAGTATATACGGGAGAACTCGCAAAGGCGGAAAAAAGCGTAGTCATCCTTCCTGAAGAAGCGCGGTTGGAATCAGATAAAAATCTGTCGCTCCGTTCCGACCCTTCCTTTCGGAAGAAAGCAAAACTTACATTCAAAAACGAAATTGGAAAATATCTGTATGAAGTTGATCCCGCAGTTGTTAAGGCAGAACTCTTGGCAGAACTTTCCCGCATCACCAAGATGGCCGTTTTTTCAAAAGAAAAAAATGTTTTTCTTAGCTCAGGAAACATAATAAACAGCCCTTTTTTCTCTCATACTTTTCTCGTTCTGGCAGAGGAAGATTTTTCCGAAAAGGGAGTTATTGCCTTGCTCAAAAAAGCAGAAGCTGGAAAAGTTACCTTGAGATTCCCTGTAGATCCAAAAGAGTATTGGAAATTAAGGACATACTATGAACGACGGCTTTCAGGAAGAAAAAAAGTTTCTTTATTCAAGTTTGGAATAAGGCCGTGGTGGGAGAACAGATAGCTTAGTCAGTCCAAATCTTCTTAACTATTTCTCCTATCTTCTTTAATTTAACTCTTCCCACCAGCTCTTCCAGCACTTCTTCAGATAATCCAAGCTGATCTATTTTTTGAGTTGCCTCTTTCTTGCTCAACTTTTTCCCTTGCCATTCTGCAACAGCGATTAACCCTTCTCGCAAAGCATTTTTTAGTTTCTTATCCCTTTGTAAAAATAATTGCCGGAGCAAAAAAGCACTTCCATTAACCTCTTTTTTAGGAGTAATCAGCAAAATCGCCGAAACTACTTTCGGCTGCGGATAAAACGCTTCCCGAGGAACGTCTGCAATAACTTTAAAATTAAAGAAAGCAGAAAAGAAAGGATGTTCAGCCGCATGTACCGCAAACTTTCTTGGCACCATCAGCACTGTTCTTTCCACTTGCTGTGCAGTGCATAAGAACCGCAGCAGCGGCTCAGCCAACTGGTAAGGGATATTAGCGATTATTTTATTGACAATTATTTTATTGAACTCTTTTATTTTCGGCAAAACCTTCAAGGCATCAGAAAAAATAATTTCAACATTTTTAGGCATTTTCTGAAGGAGAGGCTTCAATTTCTCGTCTTTCTCTGCTGCGATTACTTTTTTTGCTTTCTCTGCTAATTTTGCAGTAAGCAATCCGGTTCCTGCACCGATTTCCAGGATAACATCCTCTTTTCCCACCTCGCCAGTGTCAACCATTGCCGCAAGAACATCCTCATCAACACAAAAATTCTGGTGAAGAAGAAGATCAGGAGAAAGATGATGCTGAAAAAAAAGGTTTTTCGTTACACTAAAGAGCGGGGTTTCTTGAATGGATTTTTTATTTTCAGGACGCAGAGACATACATTGAGAAATGAGCCAAACCATATAAATTATTTGTTAATCTGTAATTGTTTAGCTTTCAGAAGTGCCACCGTCCTCAAGTCGAGCTTTTTAGAATTTTATTGCGAACAGACAGAGGGTTGTCTCTTACGGAGATGTCTGTCTTCGATAACAACATTGAAAGCGAGAAGATGGTGGCACTTCATCAGCGGGGGCTATCAGGCCGTTCATTCGGTCGGCTTCTCAATGTTTTCTCTTAAGTACATTTATGAGTTTATCAAAGAAGCCGAACAATAATTTCGTGCAAGCAATAGCAGTTCCTCATTTACATTTAGGCCAAGATAGCCCTCTGCTTCAAAAAGCTAAACAATTACGTTAATCTGGCACTATCCGAAAAGTGAGTGATTTTGGGAAAAATGCCACCAATACCAAGAGGTGAGTGAAGAACAATGGTTTACAGGATTGGTAGGTGCTTTCTTTGAGAAAAGATATTTTGTATTTCTCTAAAAAAACTAACGAGAAAGCACTGAACGAACGGTATAGGTGGCAGTGTCAATGCTCATCCCAAAATCACTCACAAAATAGATAGTGCCGTTAATCTTCAAACAAAAACGGCATAGTCTTTTGTAAATTTTCCAGATAAATCTCCAGATACTTTTCTTCAGGCTCCACTTCAGAAGTCAGCACTTGGGTGATTTTTTCCAGCGTTTCTTCTTGCGATAGTCCCGTAAAATCAACATCATGAAAGAGGTGAGGGAAATGTGTTTTTAATACAGGAGGAACACGAATAGATAAAACTTTTTTACCATAAGCTACTTGACGTGAATCATATTCTAAGATTTTTTCTTCAGTATGCAGATAATTTTTTGCTTTTACCAGCCAGCGTACATCCTCTTTCCATCTCTCCAGAGAGCCTAACATCGTAAGTACATACTCCAGTGAAGCCGGCGCATTAGAATTCGGTTGTTCAACAATTCCCAATGCCCAGTAAAATTCTTGTTGTTCCGACGTGGCTTTATGAAAAACAAAGTACAAAATTTCTTTGCAAGCATCTCCCCTGCCCGTGTCGCCTTTTTCCAGATGAGCATAATCCAATCTGATTCCAGTAGTCTGCTCAGGTGCTTCACAGCGCTTAAACACTCCCTCGTTGCTATGTAAGAGTTGTTTCCATTCTTCCCGAGTCAACTCTCCTAAAAATCCGTAGGGTTGTTTTTCAGAGTTTCCAGATTCTGCCATGTACTTCACTTAAGAAGAGGAGAAGTTTAAAAAGATTTTCACCCAAACCGCATCAATAAAAACAACATTATTAGCGAAACTATTGCAGTGAGAAACAAATATTTTGGCTTTTTCAAAATAAAGGGAAGTATATTAAGCACCACAATTCCTGCCCCCACTACTTGATTTTCTG
>JACPNC010000047.1 GCA_016185685.1 Candidatus Woesearchaeota archaeon
GCGCGGCGTTATTAGATAGCATTAATCCATGCGTCTTTGGCGTGCTTATTTTTCTAATTGCTTTCATGACAAGAATGTTTAAGAACCCGCATAAGATGCTGTTGGGAGGATTATGGTATTCTTTTGTGGTTTATGTCACTTATTTTGCCCTAGGTGTCGGCTTTCTCAAAATAACCGTTTCTTTAGGTGTTTCAGTTATAGTATATTGGATTGCCGCAGTCATTGCAATTTTTGCAGGAATATTAGAAATTAAAGATTTTTTCTGGTATGTAAAAGGCTGGAGTCTGCAAATGATTCCGGGCGCCGCAGAAAGATTAAAATTTTATCTGAAAAAAATTGAAGACATTCAACGCCGCGATGGATGGTTTACTTTTGTACTTGCAGGATTATTGGGCGTATTTGTAGTCTTAGTAGAATTGCCCTGCACTGGGGCGCCCTATTTAGCCGTGCTTGCCATTTTGGGTGAAGGAAATTATGCAGATGGAATCCCATTGTTATTTTTATATAATTTTATTTTTATCCTTCCTCTGCTAGTGATTATCGGCTTAGCTTATTTTGGGAAATCTTCCCACCTCTTGGAACAATGGAGGCAAAAACATAAAGAGCTGATGCGGTTGATGATCGGATTGTTTTTAATAGCGCTGGGGGTATATATGGCGTATACTATTTGGTGAAAAATAGGTATTTATCCATTGAATAAATAATAAAAAAAGTGGTGGTATGAAAAACTTAAAAGAATTGAAGGGACATGTAGCAGATCCGCAATGGATTCTGCGTCTGGGGATATTTGGCACTTTTTTAGGACATGGCATCTTTGCTTTGCAGATTAAAAAAAATTGGATTCCTTATTTTGCAGCGGCAGGCATTGGCGAAACGACTGCACAAACTCTCATGCCCATCATTGGAGCGATGGATGTGGCAGTTGCATTTGTAGTTTTATTTTATCCTTTAAAATTTGCACTGGCGTGGGCTTTTCTATGGGGATTTACAACCGCATTAATCCGGCCGCTTTCTGGAGAACCCATTTGGGATTTTGTTGAACGTTGGGCAAATTGGGCAGCTCCGCTGGCGTTGCTAGCATTGCAAGGATTTCCTAAAAAAATGAAAGAATAAAAATGGGGTGAAATTATGGCAAAAAAGAAAGTAAAAGAAGCAAAGAAAGTAAAGACATCAAAAACTAAAAAAAAAACAAAAAATGTGTGTGAGTTTTGTTAGAAAAAAATATAATAGAAAAAAGAGAAGTTAAAATGCAAAAAATCTCTTTCAAGAACAATTTCGGCTTAACACTTCGAGGAACCATATTCAAGCCTAAAAAATACACTACGGCAATTATTTTTTGCCATGGCTTTCCCTCCAGCGCGGAAGGAAGTTCTCCAAAACGTTTTGCAAAATTCTTTCAGCAAATGGGTTATTTAGTGATGCTGTTTAGTTTTAGCGGGAGTGGTTCTTCTGAAGGAAAGTTTGAAGATAAATTAATGAGTCAAGAGGTAAAAGATATTAAATCTGCAGTAGATTTTCTTTCAGAACATTATGAATATAATCAACTTGTTCTTATCGGCCATTCTACTGGGGCGATTGATGCGGCATTATATGCACATACTGATAAACGTGTAGATAAATTAGTATTGCTTGGCGGCGTAAGCAAACTCAGTGAAGCAGTGCGTTACGATTTTACAGATGAGCAAGTGAGAGATTTTTGGAAGAAAGGGTATATTGTTTACCATCGTGCAAAAAGCTGGGTGCATAAAAAAAAAATAAAGAGAGCATTTTATGACGAATTTTTTCAGCTGGATGTGCTTGGTTCGCTGAAAAAATTTAAGAAGCCGTTGTTGATCATCCACGGCGAGAAGGACGAAGCTATTCCGGTACAGAAAGATCCGCAGGAATTATATGCTGCTGCGAATCAACCCAAAAAATTGTTGATTATTAAAAACGCAGATCATAGATTTTCGAAGTTACAGTGGGGAGTACAAGTAGCGTGGCAGATAAGGAAGTTTGTTGGGAAGTAGCAAAATTTCTAAGAAGGTGAAAAAAGCCAATTATTTATTATTTTAGCACGAAAGAAAGTATTAAATCAACTGTTTCTTTTTTTGTCTTACCAGTTGTATCAATTATATGGTCTTCTTCGGATATAGATTTTTTTGATAAGGCGGTCCACTCTTGAAAATCTTTTGCTGTTGCTGTTGTGATGAACTTTTTATTCCTCTTTTTCAGTCGTTCTTGCTGAGTTTTCTTTTTACTCATTAAAAACAATTTTGTAATTTTAATTTTTTTTTTCTTGAACAAATCATACCTATCGATTCTTAGTTTTCCGGTTTCATCTCTTCCTGCAAGAACGCCCTCTAAAATAACAGTAAGACCTTCATCAATAGAATTCTTAGTTAAATCCCACAGGTTCTTATAAATCAAGTCATGATCATTAAAATTTTTTGGCCTTTTCTTAATAAAAACCCATCTTAACACATCAACATCAATAACTGTCACTGCTCCAGAAAGTTTTTGAGCTAATTCATTAGCAATCGTTGATTTACCGATTCCAGGAGGTCCCCGTATGATAATGAGGTGTTGCACTAGTGGGAAGAAATTGAAAGAGAATATAAAATTTTGGGCAGTAGTGGCTTTGTGTAAAAATTCCCTGACATGAGCCAGCCAGATCCTGCTCTTGCTGGCTCTGGCAAGTCGGCGGCCGGTAGTGCCCCGTATCAGCCCACTCTCCCAAAACATTTATATCCCTTCTCTTCCTTTTCGCTTAGAAAAGCAGAAAGATTCAATCTTCGCGATATGAATGCTTGTCTTTCTGCTTTTCTGGCGTCACAGAAATTAGCTTTCAGCGAATTTCTCATGACAAACAAAAAGAGGCATAGCTGATGGATATTCACCCTATTGTAAAAATTACCGACATTAAAAAACTCAAACTGCTCGCTAACTTAATACGACAAGATATTATCGCCTCTCTTGTTGCAGCAGGTTCCGGCCACTCTGCAGGGCCGTTAGGCATGGCAGACGTGTTTACCGCTTTATATTTCAATGTTCTAAGACACAATCCAAAATTCCCTTTCTGGGAAGAACGGGATAGATTTGTACTCAGCAACGGACACATCTGTCCAGGATTATATGCCACTCTCGCAAATGCAAATTATTTTCCTAAGAAAGAACTTCTTACTTTGAGAAAATTTGGCACCCGTTTACAAGGACACCCCCATCGAACTGCTCTTCCTGGATTGGAAACCACTTCCGGCCCTCTGGGTTCTGGATTATCACAGGCAGCAGGAATGGCTTATGCTTTACAGATGGACAAGAAAAAAAGTCGGGTCTACTGCATGATGTCTGACGGCGAGCAGGAAGCAGGACAGACTTGGGAAGCGGCAATGTTTGCGGGAAAAAATAAGTTGCGCAATCTTACAGGAATTCTGGACAGGAATAATATTCAAATTGATGGGCATACGGAAGAAATTATGCCTCTTGAACCATTGAAAGAAAAATACGAAGCATTCAACTGGCACGTCATTGAAGTAGATGCACACAATATCCAGCATGTCATTAATGCCTGTGAAGAAGCGCAAACAATTTACGAAAAGCCAACACTTATTATCGCACATAACATCCCCGGCAAGGGAGTGAGTTTCATGGAAAATGATTTTGAATGGCACGGCAAGCCGCCGACGGCAGAACAGGGAAAAATTGCCTTGGCTGAATTGGAAGTGTTCAGAAAGAAGATAGAAAAAGGAGTGGACTAAAGAAATCTAAATTTCAATAAAACAAAAATGGGAACAATAAATCCTCAAGCGTATCTGCGTGAAAAACTGTACACTGAAATTAAGAAAGCAAAAACTAGAGATGGCTACGGCAAAGGCTTAGTCAAAGCAGGAGAAAAATTTTCTAATGTCATCGTGCTTTGCGCTGATCTCTCCGAATCCACCCGAAGCCAATGGTTTCAGAGAAAATTTCCTGACAGGTATGTACAAGTAGGCGTAGCAGAACAAAACATGGCTAGCTTGGCTTCAGGCATGTCTGCAGCAGGAAAAGTTGTATTTATCTCTTCGTATGCAGCGTTTAGCCCAGGAAGAAATAATGAACAAATAAGAACGACAATAAGTTATAATAATTGGCACAGCCCGCCAGGAAAAGAAATTAATGTAAAAATGGGCGGTGCGCATGCAGGGATTTCTGTTGGCCCAGATGGAGCAACACACCAAGCATTAGAAGATGTTGGCTTGATGCGCTTACAACCAGGAATGAAAGTCATCGTGCCGTGTGATGACGGAGAATGTGAAAAAGCAACTTTCGCAGCAGCAGAAACACCCGGCCCAGTATATATACGATTTGGCAGAGCGGAATATCCTTCTATTACAACAGAAAAGACGCCTTTTCAGATTGGAAAAATTACTGAATTTCGCACCGGAAAAGATTGCACGATTATTGCAAATGGACCATTAGTGTATGAAGCTTTAGTTGCAGCAAAAAAATTAGAAAAAAAAATTGATTGTCAAGTTTTAAATTGTCACACCGTTAAACCATTGGATGAAAAAACTTTGCTGGAAGCAGTAAAAAAAACCGGCTGCGTAGTAACGGCGGAAGAGCATCAATGGCAAGGCGGCTTAGCAGGAGCAGTGTGTGAATATGTGTCTGGCGCATATCCCGTGCCCATTCTCCGCGTAGGAGTAAAAGATCGATTTGGTGAATCTGGCGAACCTGATGAACTTATGAAAGTATTTGGTTTGACAGCAGAGGATATTATTAAAGCAGTGAAAGAAGCTGTTGCAATGAAAAAGAAAATTTAAGGAGATAAAGAATGGTAAAAAAGAAGAAAAATTTGAAGATGAAAGCAAAAATAATGAAGAAGAAATCTACAACACCTTTTATCTGCCCTACTTGCAAATACGAAGCTCACAAACTTGCTGGTTATTCTCATTGTCCTTTATGTTTGATTTGTGATAGATGCAAGAAGAGAGTAAGGCATTGCAACTGTAAAGAGGGAGAGTAAGATGGAAGAATGCCCAGAATGCGGAGCTGAAATGAACCATAATGCCGTGTGTCCAGAATGCGGAAGATGCGCAACGTGTTGTACTTGCATCTAGGTGATAAAATGGAAGAATGTCCAGAATGCAGTGAGCCGATGAAGAGCAAAGACATATGTTCTAACTGCGAAAAATGTAAGGTGTGTTGTGAGTGTTGAAAAAAAGTTAGAATAAATAATAGTTAGTGTTAATTATCTAAACCATTCTTTAATTTTCTCCTTTTGAATACAAATATCCAACAAAGTAAACACTATCGTGGGAAATAAAATCCCTGCAAGAGTTACAAAAAGTCTACTGTGTAAACTGGTAAACCCGCCGATAGGAATTTCAATGGCCATAAAGAAAAGAATAAATAAAAGGTTAGCATAAAGCACATCACGAAAGAGGTCTTTGTTTCCTGATTTTCTAACAAAAAAGATGAGCAAAGGAGTTAACATATTCGCATAAATAGCAGACAAGCCAAATTCTGCTTCTCCCAGTGAAGTAAGCCATTCTACGGTTTTGTCTACCATGAACTGCATGAGAATTCCCGTAAGCAGATAAAAGACAAAGATAAAATACAGCCGTTTCCAAAATTCTTTACTCAAAAAACCTTTTCCTTTGCCGTCTTTTGTTTCATAGAGATTCTTTAGTTCAGGAAGAAGGAGATTTACTAAAAGCAGAAAGATAAGCAATGGAATCGCTAATCCAAATACAAGAAGAACAAAGAGTTTCAAGTCCACTGTTTTGAAGAAAAATGTTTTTCCGATAGTGAAAGAGATGAAAACCATATAAACAATGATAATTCCAAAAAGCGCTTGTGCTAAGAGATTCTTCCGCTGGATTTTTTCAATGAGATATTTGATGGTTTTGAACATGGTCAAATGTTATAAATCTTAAATACTCCTAGCCGCTCTCTGCACCACTTCATTCAAAGCCGGATGCACATGCACAGTCTTCTGTAGAATTTCCAACGCTTGCCTTCGGTCTGCTTTCATAGCCACACAAACTTCATGCAGTAAAACAGATGCGTCGGGGCCAAGAATATGGCATCCAAGGATTTCTTTCGTCTTTTTATCAACAATAAATTTTACAAATCCATCCTTCTCGGCCATTGCTTCTCCCATGGCAGTGTCTTTATAATCATATCTTCCCACGACGTACTTTATTTTTTTTTCTATACATTCTTGTTCAGCTAGCCCCACACCGGCAACCTGCGGATGGGTGAAAACAGCGTGAGGCATAGGATAATAATCTACGGGAATTTTCTTTTTCTTTGTAAGAATATTTTGCACGGCGTACTCTGCTTCTAGATTCGCAGAATGACGAAACATATACACTCCCGCGATATCGCCAAGAGCCCAAATGTTTTTTGCTGAAGTTTCTAAAAACTTGTTCACTTGCACGAAGCCATTTTTGTTTGTTTTAACACCTGTTTTTTCTAAATCTAACGTATCACTGTTGGGCTTTACTCCGGTGGCGATTAAAAGTTTCTCTGCAACTATTTTTTTTTCTTGTCCTGTGATTGTTACAATGACAGTTACTCCTTTTTTACTTTTTTCTACTTTCTTCACTTCGGCATTAACCACTACATCACATTTTTTTTCCCATAGTTGCGTGAATTTTTTTGCAACTTCCTGATCTTCTCGAGGTAAAAGAAGCGTATTTCTCTGTAAAATAGTTATCCTGCATCCCAGGGATCCATAAAAATGTCCTAACTCTGCAGCGATATAACCACCTCCGATAATGGTCATGCTCTTGGGAAGAACTTTCAGCCGTAATGCTTCCGTACTGGTGAGATAAGGGACGCTTTCCAATCCAGGAATGGAAGGAATGCTTGGTCTGGCTCCTGCAGCGATGAGGATTTTTTTTGCGAAGATTTTTTCACCATTGACTTCAATACTGTAAGGGCGAAAAAATTTTGCTCTTCCTTTGAAGAGTGTTGGATTTTTCCCTCTTTGAAGAGCGTTTTCTATATTCTCTGCTTCTGCATCAACAAGATGACTTGCTCTTTGAGTTACCTTTGCAAAATCAACTCCTTGCAAAGACGCTTTTAAACCAAAAAGATGCGC
>JACPNC010000048.1 GCA_016185685.1 Candidatus Woesearchaeota archaeon
AAATTAAACAAAATTAAATAAAAATTAAACAAAACTAAATAAAAATAAACAGTGGTGAATTTTTTTAAATGACTGATATCCTAAAAGAAGTTTTGAAAGTATTGCCTGAAGGCAGTATCTCCGACGCTACATTTGAAGGAGCAAATATTGTACTGTATACTAAAGATAAAGAATATTTCTTAGATAACCGTGGCACTATCCGACAAGCAGTGCAGGAATTTAAAAAACGTATTGAGCTTCGTCCAGATCCCAGCATCTGTATGGAACGCGAGAAAGCAGAAAAACTCATCCGTGAGATGATTGGTGATGAAGCAGGACTAGCTGAATTTGTTTTTGATGCGCCGCGATCACAACTTATCATTCATGCCGAAAAACCCGGTGTCGCTATTGGTAGGCAGGGAGATTTATTGCGAGAGATTAAAGCAAAAACTTGCTGGGTTCCTATTATTGAACGTATTCCTCCCATTCGTTCTAAGCTTATTGAAAGTATTCGTTCAGTATTGTACGAACACGCTGAGGAAAGAAAAAAATTTTTGGATCGTACCGGACATAGAATTTACGATGGTTGGCTGCGTTCAAAAAAACACGAATGGGTTCGTCTCTCATTTTTAGGGGCAGGACGACAAGTAGGAAGAAGCTGTCTTTTCCTGCAAACGCCAGAATCAAGAATAGTTATTGACTGTGGGATTGACCCTTCCCAAGATGAAGGACCAGAAACATATCCATTCTTAGATGCGCCAGAATTTAATATCAGTGAAATTGATGCAGTAGTCGTAAGCCATGCGCATCTTGACCATTCAGGTATTGTTCCTTATTTGTTTAAGTTTGGCTATACTGGACCGGTATATTGTACTGCACCTACACGAGATGTTATGGCTCTTCTTCAATTAGATATGATTAAAATTCAACGCTCCCGAGGGCAAGATCCTATTTATACCTCTGAAGAAGTCAGGCAGATGGTTTTGCATACTATCACTTTAGAGTATGATGAAGTATCTGATATCACTCCTGATATACGTCTTACTTTGTACAATGCAGGACACATGTTAGGGAGTTCTTTAGTGCATTTTAATATCGGAAATGGCTTGCATAACTTGGTATACACCGGCGACTTGAAATACGGAAGAACTAACGTCTTAGAACCCGCAAATACCCAATTTCCCAGAGTGGAAACTTTGGTAATGGAATCAACCTATGGGGGTAAAGAAAACCTCATGGCCGAGACTGATGCTGATGAATATTTAATAAAAACAGTTAGAGATACTTTTGCGCGAGGGGGAAAAATATTAATTCCCGTACTTGGTTCAGGCAGAGCGCAGGAAGTTATGATTATGATGGAACGCTTGATGCGTGAAGGACAGCTGCCTAAAGCTCCAGTCTATTTAGACGGAATGTTGTGGGATATTTCTGCAATTCATACTGCATATCCAGAATTTTTGAACAGAAATATCCGTCAGCAAATTTTTCATAAAGAAAATAATCCTTTCCTCTCAGATATTTTCAAGCACGTAGGCTCTAACAAAGAACGCCAGCAAGTCATGTTAGAAGAAGGTTCTTGCATCATTTTAGCAACTTCAGGTATGTTGATGGGTGGACCATCGGTAGAATATCTCAAAGCCTTGGCAGAAGATAAACGACACTCGTTAATGTTCTGTTGTTACCAGCCTCCGGGAAGTTTGGGACAACGCATCCGTTCAGGAGAAACGCAGATAACTTTCCGTGAAGGACAAAAAACTGAAGTAATCCAAATAAAATTAGAAGTGCACCGCATTGAAATTACTAATCACTCTGATCGCAGGCAGTTGATGAATTACGTTAAGCGTTGTAATCCTCAACCAAAGAAGATTATTGTATTGCACGGAGAAAGTTCTCGTTGTCTTGATTTGGCTACCAGTATTCATAAGATGTTTCACATTGAAACAGTTGCACCGAAGAATCTGGAAGTGATAAGGATAAGGTAGAAATTAAAGATTTTTTTTGATATTTTAAATTTAGGGAAAATTCATATGCCAGCAGAAAAAATTCATTTAGGAAACGCAAAACAAAATAAGCTCTTCTATCTCGTTGCAAATGCAGTAATTTTCCGCAATTCTGATGGCCGTTGTTTAATTTTGAAAAGAAGTCATAGCGAAAAAGTACATCCCAATAAATACTGTGTTCCCGGCGGGAAATTGGAATGGAAAGACTTGCCGGTAGACAAACCAACCAGAAGAAATGGCGACGTTTTAGATTATGAAAATGCAGTAGAAGAATTGTTATCAAGAGAAGCACGAGAAGAAGCGGGAATTGAGATTGATCTTTCTCAAGGAATGCAGTATATTAATTCCGTAGCATTTATTCGTCCTGACGGTATTCCGGTAGTCTTAGTAAAATTTGCTGTACTTTACAAAAGTGGAGAAGTTTCTTTGGAGAAAGGCGCATTTACTGATTTTGCTTGGGTGAATGCCGAAGAGGTTAAGCAGTATGATTGCATTGAAGGGATTAAAGAAGAAGTGGAGAAGACGATTGAAGTTTTAAAGAAAAATTGAAAAAGATTTTTTACTTATTTCTTTTTCTTTCCCAGCAATTCCTGCACCAGAGTGTCCAATGCCGTTCCGCTGTCCAGCGCGGCGAGGGCCATAGTGGGGGTAATATCAAATCTTCTTTGTAATTCAAAAACCGGTTCTATTCCTCCAAGCGCTCTTCCTAAAACTTCAAGCTCCTCTTGACGGTAATGTATAAAACGCCTTCCCTCAAAAGGGCGGAAAAATTCAGAAAGTCTTCTTCCTAATGGAGAAGCAGAGATAGCTAAATCAGACATAATTTCTACTTGCAAAACAGAACCCACATTATATTGCGGCATCTTTGCTTGCTTTGGATCTTTTGGAACTGGCTTTTTTTTCTCAGCAGTCTTGAAATTTAAAACAAGTTGCTGGTCATAGATATCAGTAATTTTCATTCTTAATACTGAAGAAGAAAGAATTGAAGGGGTGCCATATATTGGTCCTTGGCTTTCCAAGAACTTTACTCCATTTTCATAGACACATTGTTGGATGCCTAAAGCCATTTCTGCTTTTACTCTTTGAGCATCTTGTAGTTCTACGAAAGAATAAGCTCTTTCTGTTTGCCTTGCGTCTGGTCTGGTGTTAACTCGTAAATCTACATAACGAATTGGATTCATGCTGTTTTGAAAAAGATGTTTGCTAAAAAGCTTTGTTATTGTTGAAAATAGAGGTTTTGGAAGAGTAACTTTCATTTAAGAAGAAAGCAATAAGTTTTATAAAAGAAGACTAATATTTATTTTATTCATGCCACCGTCGCATACTCAGAATCTTCGGATTCTGGTCGCGACGTTGTCTAGTTTACACTCGCCACCGTCGCATCCAAGAAGGAACCTCTGCTGAGAACCCTTCTGGCGCGACGGTGCATCGATGAATTTAATCACCACAATTTCATACTTATGCCACCGTCGCATAATCTGGTAGTGCGCTGGTCTTGAATTGCTGATTACCAAAGCAGATGAGAACCAGTTTCCGCAAGGAATTACCGGTTCAAAAACGAAATTCCAAAACCCAAGCACCAAATCCCAAACAGAAAGCAATAATCGTTTGGAATTTGCTTTATTGGAATCTGGAATTTAACTGAAAGTCCGGTCGGTGGCGTTTTTTTTTTCTTTTTCTGAATGAAGGATAGATGAAGTATGTAGCATAACTTTTTTATAAGAGATTTGAAGATTTTTTTCCATGCGCCAGAAAAAAGTTCTTGATGTCCCAAAGATTAAACAATTAAAAATGCATTGCGGTCCTGCTAGCCTAGCTATGGTGTTCCAGTATCATGGTCTTAACATCACACAGGAAGAAGTTGCAAAATATTGGAAAAATAGAAACATTGTAGAAACAGGAATACCCTATCTTACACTTATTGACTGTGCACGATACTTTGGATTTACGGCTTCTATGGTGGAAGAACACTTTACTCTTGAAAAAATAATTAAAAATATTGACCGTGAACATCCCATTATTGCTCGTGTACAAGGTGGAAATAGTCAATCAAGACATTTATTAGTTATTTGTGGTTATGAAACAAATCCCAATATTCTATGGATAAATGATCCTTACACAATTAGCTTGGAACGCGAATTATACGAAAACTTTTCCCCCAATTGGAGAATCCGAGGAATAGATCAAACCATTAATTATGGTGTTGTAGTAAGAAAAAAGCAATAATTGATTAAATATTTTTTTAGCAAGAAATCTCCACGTTTCGTCGTTTAGGCTTCTGTTACTTCTATTGTCATTTGTTTATCCCATCTCCATTTCCACAATCCATTTAAACTTCTTTATTTTCCATTTTTCCCATGCTCCACTACCAGTACTATGAATATGAAAATGGACTTGAAGTAGTTCTAAAAAATGCAGATTTTAACGATGCATTTATTCTTTTTGGAGTTTGTATGGGTCCGCTGTATGAATCAGCAGAAATGTCCGGTGCATCGCACTTTATTGAACATCTTTTTTTTCAGACGCCAGCTAAAGGTTCAAAAAAAAAGCATCTTGAAAATTTAGAATGGCGTGGCATAAGCGCAAACGCAGAAACCTCTCAAGAATATCTTACCATTGAAATGACCTGTTCATCAAGGAAAACAGATATTGTT
>JACPNC010000001.1 GCA_016185685.1 Candidatus Woesearchaeota archaeon
CACCTCGCTCTATTAGAGAAATTATCTATACTTCAACACCACTATGTCCCCTTCTTTAGGCACGTAAGATTCTGGGAAAGAGGGGACGTCTTTGTCATTGACAGTGAGTTTAAGTTGGTGTGATGCATCAGTACAATATTCTTTCCCATCCAATTCTACACAATTTCCTTGGCTTTGGTAAAGTATCCTTGCTTTTTCTAAAATCTGTTGTAATGAGAGGGTTTTAGAAAATACTTCTGTTTTATCATTGTTCAGGTTAAACTTTACAAACAGATCTTTTTCATTACTTTTTTTTGCAAGATTAATTTTATCCCCAGATATTTCTACTGCAAGGGAGAAAGTAAGTGGTTTTTCCTGATACGCAAAATATCTTGGTTCTTTACAGGCGTTTTGTTGGCAGAGGTTTTGTGAGCAGAGTATAATCAAAGGTGTATCTTCGCAGGTAAGATAGCATTCACTGTCTGTTTGGCATAGGCGTGGTTCTACTATGTCTTGCAGCTGTGTATCTTCAAAATTCAGAAATCCCGGAACTACAAATCCGATAACTAAAAGTACCAAAAAAGTGATAGTCATTCCACGCTTTACTTTTTCTGATAGTGCCATAAATTTTATCTATCCCTCTATTAAAAACACAAAAAAAGATAAAGAATAAAAAGTATAAAAGCTTTGCCTTTTTACACTTTTGCAAGGTTTGCTTTACTACTCATTCACTTTACTACTAATGTTCCTTTCATTCCCCGCCAGTCTTCACAGCTGCTACAGAGGAAATCAAATGAACCGCTCTTCTCTGGAGTAAAAGTTATTGTGGTTTGTTCATCAACTTCCTGTTGAACATTTAACCCAGGGATAGCAAAAGTAAATGTTAGGTCTTCAGCAGAATTTATTGTTAGTGCTACTGGTTTTCCTAAAGGAACAGCCAACTTTGTCGGCGAAAAAATCCATTTTTTTGCTGATAGGCTTACCGTTGTTACATCTGCATCGACTGCTGGCTGAGTTTCAACCTGGTCTGGATTTTCAACTGGCGCGTCCTGGTTTTCAACAACCTCTTCTGGAGTTTCTTCAACTGGTAATTGGGCTGTTTCACTATTTTCATCTAAAGTTTCTTTTTTCTTTTCAAAATCAGCTATGGCAAATCCTTGGGGAAAAAATAGTTTTCCATCACGAGTCAAATATGAATCAACAACTTCTCCTGCTACAGAAAGAGTTACCTTATAGAGTCCATCTACCTCTTCTGCATTCTGTGCTTCAGCTGTGAAAGGGGGTTGTAAAAGATATGAATTCACATAATTCAATGTTCTTTCTTCAGCTTCCTGTAAACTTAAAGTACCTCCGCTCTCAGATGAGAAGCGAAATCCTTGTGTAAATACAGAAAGTAATAAAAGAACAACTACGATCCCTGTAACTGCTTTCCATGTTGAAGCTTCTTGTGTCCAGGTGCTGCTGTTTTTTTCTTCTTTTTCCTCCTTCCACGGGTCTACGGGAGGAGCAGCAAATTCTAAAGGGGTTTTTTGTTCATTCTTTTCTAAAGAAGACTTTAAAGAAGAGCTGATGTCGCTTATTACTGTTTTTTTTACTTCTTTTGGTGCCATCTGTTTAACCGGGACAATGGTTATTTCAGGAACTTCTCTTAAAGTTTCTTTCTCTTTATTTTCTTTGCTGTTCTTTGTTTTAAAAGAATTATTTTTAGTAAAAGGTACGCTCTTAGAACTCTTTTGCACGGCCACTTTAGCTTTTTTGACTTCCTTCTTTGCTTTTTGTATTGTTTTTTGCATTTTCTTTTCTTTTTCCATTTTGTTTTTTACTGAGAAAGTGTTCTCTTCAACTGCATTCTTTTTTCTTTGTGCAGGAGATTCATTTGCTTCTACTGCGGTAAGAATATCTTCTTCATCAATAAATTCTTCCCCTAAAAAAGATTCATCAAGATCATCAATATGTTTTTGTTCCATGGAAACCACCCCTTATCTCTCTTTTGGTAAAGAAACAATTTATAAACATTTAGATGATGAAATTATACGTTTCAAAAATAACCTCTCAGATAGGCATGTTTGTTATTTTAAAATGGTTAAAAAGACTTAATAACTCTACAAAAAGTTTAATAATCTTGTAAGTATTATCTGTCTTATATATTGCGAAGAGAAAACAATGGAATTTCGGATACAGAAAAAAGAGAACGAGAATATTCATAAATATCCTACGGAAGATTTTAAGATTGCTCAGAAATTTGCCCAGGAGCTCAAGAATGAATTGGGTGATTTTTTGCTAGGGGTAGTGTTGTTTGGCAGTGCAGTGCGCAGAGAAACTACTGAACATAGTGATATTGATGTTTTGGTAGTGGGAGACGATGCGACGTTTCAGATGACTGAAGAGTTGGTGGAAGGATACCGTATCATTGTTGAGAATCTGATTGCACGCACTTCGCAAAAATTGCACGTTACTTCTATGACTTTTATTTCTTTCTGGGAATATGCCAAAGGAGGGGATCCCGTAGTAGTTAATATTCTTCGTGACGGTGTTGCGCTTTTGGATACGGGATTTTTTGAACCATTGCAACGTTTGCTGAAGATGGGGCGTATCAGGCCTACTGAAGAGAGTGTTTGGCGGTATTTTGGAAGGGCGCCAATGACACTCATGAATTCTCGCTGGCATGTTTTGCAAGCAACGCTTGATTTATATTGGTCAGTAATTGATGCCGCCCATGCAGCGTTGATGAGAAAAGATGTAGTTCCTCCCACGCCCGAACATGTTGCAGAGATGTTAGATAAAGTGTATGTGCGTCACAAACTTCTTGATAAAAAATACGTTCTGATTATGGAACGTTTTTACCGTCTGAGCAAAATGATTACTCATCGAGAGATTAGGGATATTAAAGGTTCGGAGTACGACCAGTATTTTAAAGAAGCTGATGATTTCGTACAGCAGATGAGAAAATTGGTTGAGAAAGGGAAGTTTTAGAAAAGTACCCCGCTTCCCCCATTATCGCTTACTTTTTCTTTGTTAAATTATGTTTTTTTAGAAATCTTTGCATGTCTTTAGTTTGCCCAACTGCAACAATGACATCATCCCGCTTAATTACTTCTTTGGCTTGAGGAATTCCAATTACTTTATCATTGCGTTTAATGGCAAGGATAATGATATTGAATTCTTTTGGTAAGGCTAAATCTTCAAGGCTTTTTCCATCGAATGTTTCTGGTGTTGGTAATTCTGCCACTTGGTATTCTTCAGAAATTTCTAAAAATTCTAAAATATCTGATGAGGTTAGTTGATTAGCGAGACGAATGGCGCTTTCTTTCTCCGGGTAAATCACTCGGGTAGCGCCAATCTTTTCCAAAATAACTCCTTGTTCAGGCGTATGGGCTTTAGCGATGACTGAGGAAATTCCTAACTCTTTTAGGTTTAATACGGTTAAGAAACTGGCATCTGCGGCTTCGCCGATAGAGACAATAACTGTGTCGCAGCTGGTAACTCCTGAATCGCGAAGAGCTTCTTTATTGCTGGCGTCTAGGATTTTTGCAGAAGTAACGTATTCTTTTACTCGCTCTAATACTTGAGGATCTTTATCAAAAGCCATTACTTGCTGACCTAACTTTTCTAAAGTAAGAGCAATACTTGTCCCGAATTTTCCCAAGCCGATGACAGCGAAATTTTTTTTGAGCATTCTGTTTTCCTTCTTCTGAGGAGGTGCGGAAAAAGATTATATAAATATTGCGAAAGTGAGAAAGGAAAAAGAGAGAAAAAAAGAAAAGAAAATTAAAAAGTCTATTGTTCGTTGCAGACTATTTGCAAAGCAAGTTGGTAATCATCAGTCATTAGTTCAGTCTTTGGAAATCCTGTAAGAAATTGTCTTTCTTTTGGAAGGCCTGGCGCTACAAGATGTGTAGTTGCGGCGAAAACGTTATCATCAAATCTATATAATGGCCAGTTAAGGTTCGTATAACCATTTGTAATGAAAGCTTCATCAAATTTACCGTCTTGATTGGTATCTAAAGCTCTTGTTTCTAAAACCGGCTCTAGTGACTGGATGATACACTGTCTACCTGTTTGGATATCTTCGGTTCTCTGGGTATTTGCTTTTGGTAAGCAACCGCTCGCTAAATATCCAATCGCAGCTAATGTTAAAATTCCCATTCTTTGAAAAGTATTCATTTTTAGTTTACCTCTTTCAGAAACGTCTTTGCGTCTCTGTTTTTGTTTTAAAATAGGCTTAACTATTTAAACTTTTCTATTACTTTACTACTGCTCAGTAGTTTTCTATCTACAAAATGTTTTTATACTAGTACTACTTTCCTACCAGTATGCCAGAATTAGTAAGCGTAGGAGAGAAAGGCCAAATAGTAATTCCTAAGCAATTTAGGGAAGAACTTCATATAGAAAAAGGAACAAAACTACTTATTGCCGAAGAAGGGGAAAAACTCATTTTAAAAAAAGTTGATATTGCTGAAGATATGCTTTGGATGCTAGTGGGAGAAGAAACTTTAAAAAAAACATGGGATAATCCTTATGACAAGCAATGGGATGACTTTCTCTAAAAGAGATATAATTGTGATAGAATTTCCGTATTCTGGCCTTTTGCAGAGCAAGAAACGTCCAGTGCTGATTCTCGGTGAAAAAGGAGACGATTTTATTGTTTGCGCTATTACCAGCAATCCTGCAGTACAAGGAGTGCCAATTACATTTGAACAGGATTCTTTGCCGTTGAAAAGTACGATAAAATATTGGCAAATTCAAACTATTCTTAAAAATCGTGTTGAAAGAAAATTAGCAAGGGTAACAAAATCCTGCTTTCAGGAAACTTTAAAGAAGATACAAGAGTTGTTTAGAGAGTAAAATAGTAAAATGAAATAAATGAAATCTCATATCAACTCCAGAAAACCTGAACTTCTTGCTCCTGCTGGTGACAAAAGTATGTTGGCTGCTGCTGTTAAAGCAGGAGCAGATGCTATTTATTTTGGTATTAAAGGGCTTAATATGCGCGTGGCAGCAGGTAATTTTTTATTAGAAGAAGTTAAAGAAGTGGTGGACTATTGTCATGTGCATGGAGTTAAAGCGTATTGTACCATCAACATTATTATCTTTGAAAGAGAATTGCTCTTATTGGAAGAAATACTTCAATTATTAAAAAAAGTAAAAATAGATGCTATTATTTGCTGGGATTTGGCGGTAGTTAAAATTTGTAAAGAATTGGGCTTAGAAATACATCTTAGCACACAAGCAAGCGTGGCTAATTCTGCTGCTGCAATATACTGGAAGAAATTGGGTGTAAAAAGAATCGTTTTGGCTCGCGAATGTTCTTTAGAAGATATTAAAGAGATTAAAGAAAAATCAAAACTAGAAATTGAATGTTTTGTACATGGGGCGAGATGTATTTCTTTGTCCGGTCGCTGTTTCATAAGCCAAGAATTATTTAAGAAATCGGCAAATAGGGGAGAATGTCTTCAACCATGTCGTAGGAATTATAAAATTACTGATGAAGACGGAAAAGAGATGATTTTGGAGAATAATTTTGTGATGAGTGCTAAAGATTTATGCGCTTTGCCAATTTTGCCAAGATTAGTTAAGATAGGGATAGATTCATTTAAAATCGAAGGGCGTAATCGAGGGGCAGAATATGTTTTTAAAGTTACTTCGGCTTATAGAAAAGCGATAGATATTCTCTGTTTTTATGAGGATAGAAACTCTAAAAATTTTAACAAAGAGCAAAAAGAAGAACGGAGTAGTAAAAAATGGAATGAAAAAGTCATAGATCGGTTATTAAAACGCGTGAAAGAAGTTTATAACAAAGGTTTTTCTACTGGATTTTTTGTAGATTACCCTTATCATGAGCTCAGTGATGCTTACGGTAGTAAAGCAACTTCAGAAAAAATATTATTGGGAAAAGTGAATAATTATTATAAAAAAAACAGTATTGTTGAATTTAAAGTTGAGAGTGTGGATCTTTTTACTGGGGACAAAATTGCTTTTATTGGGGGCACTACGGGGTATGTGGAAATGAAAGTTAAAGATATGCATAATGATTCTGGCAAAATCCAAAAAGCACAGAAAGGAGAAATAATTACTATTAAAACTACGGAATTAGTCAGAGAAAATGACAAAATATATTTGATTAAAGATAGATTTGCAACAAAAAGCAAATAAAAGTGTGTTTGGAATATTTTTTTTTGTCTTTTTTTGTCACTATCCTAAAAACGAGTGATGGCTGGCCGTTCGCCTCGTGCCAACCTCTCTGTTTTTTCTCTAAAGTTGGCACCTATAACTTCGTGCAAGCAAGGGCAGTTCTCGGCTCACCTCTTGGCTAAGCCATCACTCACAAAACGGATAGTGCCATTTTTTTATTCTTTTCACCCAATCGCCACCGATTCTTCCAATAATTCTACGTGGCTCTTTTTTTTGCTGGAAAGCCAGTACAATAATGTTAAAGGGGTAAGGCGACCAATGAACATCACTATTACCAAAGCAAATTTTGATGCCGAAGTGAGCAGTGGTGTTATTCCCGTTGATAAGCCAACCGTTCCAAAAGCAGAGACTACCTCAAAGACAATTCGCTGTAAAGGGAAAGGCTCCCATAAACTAAGCAGAAAGACAAAAACAAATACGGTCATCATCGCGAGAGTAAGCAAGATTAGCGCTTTTTCTACTGTCTCTCTAGTAATTTTTCTTCCGAATGCTTCTGGCTGTTCTTTATTACGAAAAGCTCCTGTGATAAAAAGAACGAGGACTGCAAAAGTTGTCGTTTTAATTCCTGCTCCTGTTGATCCTGGAGAAGCGCCGATAAACATTAATGCAGTAATGAGTAAAAGTGTCGCAGTTGATACTTGGGAAAAATCAATCGTTGCAAATCCTGCGGTTCTTGCAGTAACGGATTGAAACAAAGAAACTAATGCCTTATCTCCAAACGAATTATACTCTTTCATAACTCCATTGCTTTCCAGAGAAAAGAAGAAAAATGCACCAAAGAATACGAGTAAAAGCGAAGTAACTATTACTATTTTTGTATGGACTGTAAATGTTTTTTTGATGTGTGTTAGAACACCAAACAAGTCTGAAATTACCAATACGCCGATTCCTCCAAAGAAAATCAGCAGCATAATTATCACATTTAGTAATAGATGGGTGGGGTAAGCAGTAAAACTTTGAAAACTTCCCATCAAATCCAAGCCTGCATTATTAAATGCACTCATGGTGTGAAAAATGCCATACCACAATCCTCGAAAAAAACCAAAGTCACTCCAAAAAATACTCAAGCAAATAATTCCTATCAACTCAAAGATAAATACCGTAAAAAAAACTTTCTTTCCCAATTGAAAAATGTCTCCCAGCGAAGGCATATTAAGTGATTCTTTCATGAATAATGCATATTTTAATCCCAATGAACTCGGATTGAGGAGGAAAAAAGTGATAATAGTCATGTATCCTAAACCGCCCATGTTAATTAACAATAAGATTACTAATTGTCCAAAAAAATTAAAACTGTCTGCGATATCTATTGTTGCTAATCCAGTGACGGTAGTTGCAGAAGTTGCGATAAAAAGCGCATTAGTATATGAGACGTTTACACCTCGATGATGACTCAGGGGCATCCAGAGTAGAAGACTACCTAGGATGATGGTGATCAGCAATCCAAAGATTAGAAAATTGAGGGGGTGGATTTTTCTTCTAAGCACTGGTTCAGGAATAAGGCGGACGATCATCCTTAAAAGGAAATAATGCTTATTGATAAAGTTTTAGGAAATCAATATTTAAGATTTTTCTCTATTTGTTCTCTCAGAGATACAAATGATTAAATATCTCTTCTCTCAAAATTTAAAAATGGACTTTTCTCAATTTTTACTTAAAACATATTTGCATTGGGAACTTTATCTTCATAAAAATCAATTTCCTTACATTGGAAGATGTTATGCTTGGGCTCGCAGAGCAGAAGCAGATAAGATTTCAGACATGACTGTTGCTGAGATGGAAGAATTGTTTATATCAGTAATTCCTCATTGGGAACACGCAGTGCAGCAACTCTATCAACCAAGTCGGACAAATCTTGCCATTCTAGGAAATGAAACTCCTCATCTCCATGCACATTTAATTCCTCGATATATTGTCCAAAAAAATTTCTACGGAATCGCATTTCAAGACCCTAACCCCTATGGAAATTATGCTCCTTATCCGAAAAAAGAACTTTCTTTAGAAGTACTCTTAAAAATAAAACAAGAAATACAACAAAAACTTAAAGAATAGATATTGTTAGGCTCTTGGTCTAATTTTCTTCTTTAATCTCTATTTCCTTTTTCCCATTGCCTTTCGCTTTTTCTCTTAAATCTTTTTTCATCTTTGCTACTGCTTTCTTAAAAGTTTCTATTTGTTTATCAGTGAGTGTATCGTACTTTAGATAGTTGATTTTAATGCTCCGTAAAAAAGCATTTCCTTTAAAGAACTCTTCCGGAATGTTAAACAACTTCTGCATTTTTGGGTCTTTAACTTCGCCCTGCATCTCTTTTTGCTGGCATCCATAACAGATAGGAAACCGATTTTTCCAGGTAACGGTAACGTAATTCTTTCTGCAACGCACACATTTTTGTTTGTATTTAAATGCCATACATCGGTTGTACTCTCATTCTTTTATAAACTCTTCTTTAGAAACTGCACTTTCGAGAGTCTACTCTGTGGTTTAATCTACTTGGGCACTATCTATTTTGTGAGTGATTTTGGGAAAAACGCCGCCACCAGCATCAGAAGGTGAGTGAGGAACAGCCATTGCTTGCATGGAATTATTGGTTTGCTTTGTCGATAATTTAATCTTTTTTCTAACAAATGAGGTGATGGAAAGCAAACGGAGCTCACGATGCAGGCGGCGTTTTCCGTTGGTGAGTGCTAACCTGCCGTTCAGCTCGTGCAATCAGATACGATTTACTTTATGGAACCCCGTAAGCTTATTGTGAAGATTGCACCTACCAATAATGCATACCGCAGTTCTCGCTTCACCTCTTGGCAAAGTTAGCACTCATTCCTAAATCACTCACTTTTCGGATAGTGCCCTACTTTGGAAGTTCTTGTTTGCCTGTTACGGTGACGATTGTTCCTTCCTGTTCAAGAAGAATTTCTGTAAGATTGTTAATGACTAAATCATTTCCCATCAGGTAAAATGAAATGTTCCTAAGGTCTCGTACACGTACTTTTTCCACTTTTTTGAATTCTATTACTTTTGATGGGGCTCTTCCTTTTAGATGGGGATTATTTTCTTGGAACAAACCTATGAATGCAGACCAAAAATCTTCTTTGTCTTCACCAGGCTTTCTACTAATAACTACGCTCTTAACTTTATATTTAGTCATACTCTATTTAATAAACAATTTACTTTTAAATGTTCCGATGATTTCTTTACGGTGAAGCTGTAATGAACCCCAAAAGCCAAATGCAAAAACAATAATTCCCCATACTCTGTTAGTCCAGAAATTTCCTAGCATATATCCTAACAGGAATCCAAGTATCATTAAGACGAAAGGCAGAATTGGTTGAGAAGATTCCTTGAAGTAGTAAGTTCGGCCTGCCAGACCTCCTGCGAGAAAAAGTATCAGATAAGTTAATGATGGACTCTGCAAAAGTACGGAGATGATAAATCCCACTACTAGAAAAAATAGCGCAAACACTTCTGCCCATTCTTCTTCCCATTTAATTTTCCAATTCATTGTTTAATCTCTACTTTTTATGATATTTTTCTTCTCGTTTTTTTGTATTGTTTGTAATTCTGCTGTGAAAGAGATTTTTACTTTTCTGAACCAGTTATCAAATATACTGTCGCTATAATGGTCGTTCCAACGATGATGATAATTAACGACCATGCCGTATTCACCAGCAGAAGTAAAGTAGTTACTCCTAATAAAACTATGGCCACGGCGTACAACCAGCGCGCAGCAAAAAAAATGTTTGCCCCTTCTAATTGCGGCAAAGGGAGCAAGGCACAAAAGCCCATGATGAGATTAAATATAACCCCTTTGGCAAAGAAATAGTTTTCTGGAAACGCATATTTGCCTACAGCGAATAGGGTTGCTAAAATCAAACTGGCGTAAAACGCCCAAAGGGAAATCATTCCGCTCTGCCAATAGGAATATCCATAACGGAATTCACCCAGACGCTGACGAACCATGAATGCAGAAGTTGCTCCACCAAGAAGGATCGTCGGCACTTTACCAAATGTTATAAATGCCAAGATCAACGAGATAAGCAAGCCCGTCCACCAGACTCTGAATTCTATCTTATATCCATTGGAAAGACCGTACAGTTTTTGGCAGGAAATACGTGCGAAAATACTGATACTTACGACAAGAAGCATGAGGATAAAATGCCGAAGTCCTTCTGTAAGTGAAAATGTTTCTCTTCCCCAATCGCGGAAGGAGAAAATGAAAGCTAGTAGGAGTACTGCGAGCAGAAGGTTGTTACGTTCTTGTTTACTAAAGGTGAAAAAATCCTTGATACGAGAGAGCATCTCTTTTTGTGAGGTCATTTGCTTAAGAAGGAATCAAAAGTATAAAAGGATTGCGGAGGCCTGTGCTCTAAGGACCGTTACTGCCTCTTAAAATTCTATCTCTATTACTCCTTCTTCATCACCCACACTTTTTGCACGCTTTCTCCCCTTTTCAACTCTTCCTGAGAAAGCAAAATGAATCCTTCTGGTATCGGCAAGTCCAGCTGTTTTCTCGTGACTAAAAGCACTGTCCCTCCTGATTTTAAGATATATTTCATCTGATAATATAATTCATTGATTTTAGGTTCGTCTTTGACGGTGAGATGGAAAACGATGCGGTCAAATGCTGTCTCGCCGTATTTCACATCTAGTTCTTCAAGAGAATATTTTTGGAAGTCAATAAG
>JACPNC010000056.1 GCA_016185685.1 Candidatus Woesearchaeota archaeon
CAGTCTGTAGATGAATATTTGAAAGAAACTGCTATTGTCAATCCGCATGCAACTATCATTTATACTACGCCGGAAGCGCAGCAAATCATCTTTCCTCGAGCAACAGATCAACTGCCTGCAGAGACCAAAGAAATTATGCCCCACCCTTACGGCGTGGAACTGGGAAGACTTATTCGTATGCTGGAGAATACGGAAGCAAAAACCTTACAGCAATTTTTAACTACTGAATTTGTGCGCGTTGGTCCAGGCACTGCAAAAGAAATTTGCGCTAATTCTGCATTGCTTCCGAATACAAAACCGGAAGCGATGAGCAGAGAAATGTCAGAAAGCCTGTTTAAAGGAATTCAAAAAACAAAAATTGTTGCTCCGCCGACAGATTGTATTTCTCCTATCGGCGAAGAACAACTCGAGCGCGGATTGCGTAAAGAAATCAACGCGGAATTTTATTGTGCAACTACCAGGCCGCCAGAAGTATATCGGGGAAATCCATTTATCATAGAATGTGCTCTTGCGTACGGCGGAGAACAATCTGCCGAGGATAGCATTCGCATTTTACGTTTTGCTAATCGAGTTCCTTTGTTGTATCAGCAGGGAGCATGCGCGATTACCAGTGTTGTCCAAAGTACGGTATGGCGACCATATGGGTTAAATCAAAGTGCGGGGTCTCTTCCCGTTGGACCATGTACTTTAGTTGTGCATATGACTTCAGTGTGGGTGCCTTTTACCTCGGAATCAAAAGAAGCATTAGCGCATTATCCTGAAATTATGAAAGAGCTCAAACTTGCTCTCCAGGAAGTAGGCAGAAAACTGGCAAGTTTTGTGAGCAAAAAAAGGCGGATTGGCGATGAAGCAAAGAAAAGAAGTTATATTGAAAAATATATTCCTCACGTTGCACTTGCTTTACAAGAAATTTTAAAACTTACTGATGAACAGAAAAAGAAAATTGAAGTTGATTTAGGTGAGATACTTGAACATACTCGTGGAGAACTGGAAGAAATAAAAGTAGATAATCCTGAGTATGATGAAGCTTTAGCGAAAATCGGCGCTGAAGAAGAATATAAAGAACCATGGGAAACAGATGAAAATGATGACAATGATAAAGATGCGGGAGATGAATCAGAAAGCGGCAGCGGAAAAAAGAAAAAAGAAAAGCAGAAAAAACTAGCTGGTGATGATGAGGAGAATGAAGAAAGTGAAGAATGAAGAAAGCGAAGAAGAGGATACTTAAGACCATGACAAAAGACAAAACAGTTGTTGAAAAAATTATGGATGTTGCAGAGCAGATGTATCAAAAGATCAAGAAAACAAAAGCTCCGCAGTTAGAAATGCCGGTACGCGCTTTGAGTAACGTTGAGTATGATGAAAAAGAAGGTTATTTTAAACTTCTTAAGCAGATAAAATCTAGAACTCTTACTGCTTCCACTATCAGAACTTTTGCCCAGACATTACGTATGATGGGGTTATCTAAACAATTGGTAGAAACAGGTGACATTGCCACTAAGAGGGAAGCGTACTATGTAAGCAAGAACTGGGGCGATGCACGATTTCGTGAACAACCAGAATCAGATACGGTGATGGATGACATCGAAGCCATGCTGGGAGTAAACAGAGAACAAATTGGTTTTATTCCTGAAGAGAAAGGCGGCGATGTTGCGGGGGCATTGATTGTTATTGACAAAGATCAGGAAACTGGCAAAGAGTTAAGAATTGACTGCACAAAATTTGGTTCTGGTGCATACTCTGTTCCCAGCTCAGTTGAGGAATTAAAATTTGAAACCAATTTATTCGAAAACTTGCCGATGAGAGAAAACTGCCCGTGTATGTATTTACTGATGGAGACCCCTACGGATTTTTTTCCATTTACAGAACTCTTAAAGTAGGTTCAGGAAATGCTGCTCATATCAATGAATATTTTTGTGTACCGCAGGCAAAATTCATTGGTGTAACTCCGCAGGATATTTTAGATTACAAACTGCCAACACATCCATTAAAAGAAGTGGACTTTAAGAAAATAAGAGATGTCATTAAAAACGATCCGTTTTGCAAACGTTCTAAAGAATGGCAGAAAGCATTGGAACAGATGGCAAAGATGAAAGTGCGTGTGGAGCAGCAGGCTTTTGCCGCATGGGGATTAAATTTTGTGATGGACAAATATTTGCCGGATAAAATTAAAAATCCGAAGACGTGGCTGCCGTAAAATTTTGTTAAAGAAGAATTTACTAGTAACCAGCAAAAGATTTAAATATACCATGGTATACTGAAGTAAACTGTGATGAAAAATGGAAAGCACAACAATTAAAATTCATGAAAATACAAAATTAGAATTAGACCTCTTTCGGGAACATAAAAATGAAAGTTATGATGAAGTTATTCAAAAAGTAGTGTTTATAGCTAAGACCTGTAAAGATGAACCAGAACTTAGTCAAGAAACAATTCAAGCTATTGAGAAAGCAAGAGAAAGAATAAAAAGAGGAAATTTTCTTACAGAAACAGAGGCACGAAAGAGGCTCGGTTTATGAATTATGAAGTTATTTTTGATGAGGGAGCGCTAGATTTTTTAAATAAACTTTCTAAAGAAGTGAAGATACGAATCTTTAACAAGATTATTTCAGCTAAAGATAATCCATTA
>JACPNC010000057.1 GCA_016185685.1 Candidatus Woesearchaeota archaeon
AAAAGATTTCGCAAAACAGTAACTGCTTCTCTTACGGCGTCACTATTTGTTTCCACCACAACCTCTTTCACCGGCCAACGCAACCCTAACTGCGCTTTTTCACGAGCATGGGATGCTGCAGTGAGTAAATCTTGCAAGAAAAAAAGCTGTGCTTCAAGTCCTTGGTTGATTTTTTTTGAATCTGCTTTTGGCCAGTCGTAGTGACTGATACTTGTTTCTTTCAATCCAAATGCTTCTTTAAAATTAAGGTAAATCACTTCGGAGATAAATGGGGCAACCGTCTGGAACATTTTTAAGAATTCTAACAAAACCGTGTAAAGAGTAAAGAGAACTGCTTCTTTTTCTTTCTCAGATCCGGAACTACTTTTTTCCCGTACCATTTGCACATAAGTTCTACTTACAGTAAGGTAGAATTCTTCTAACGGCGCAATAACTTCATCAAGACGATACAATTCTAAAAATTCAGTTACTTTTTTGATAGTAGAATGCAAACGAGAAAAAATGTATTCTTCCGCAATCCCTAACTGCACTTTTTCTTTTTTCAGTTTTCCTGCTTTTTTAAGTTCTTCAGGATTACAATCCAGCTCTTTTGCCATATTCAAGACTAATTTGTGCAAATTCCAGAGGATATGCAGCTGGCGTTCTTTAGTTGCACATTCTTCCCAGCTGAAATTGATATCTTCTGCAGCATTGGTTTGACACATGTAATAACGAAGCACATCAGCGCCATGTTTCTTGGTGAGTTCGTCTGGAGAGATAATATTCCCTAATGATTTTGACATCTTTACTCCAGAAATATCATTTACAAATCCGTGCATATACACTGCTTTAAATGACGGTTTTCCAAAAGCCAAAACAGAAGCGACCATAAGCAAATTAAACCATCCGCGAATTTGATCTTTACCTTCAAGAATAAAGTCTGCAGGAAAGAATTGTTCAAATGCCTCTTTTTGCACTGGATAATCTAAACAATTCCATGATGCAGTGCCCGCATCAATCCAAACATCCAATACATCAGGAATTCTCTTGTAGAGTTTTCCATCTTTTAAGATAGTTATAGTATCGATGTCTGGAATGTGCATTTTCTTTACTTTCTTTCCAGAGAGTTCTTCCAATTCCGCAATACTGCCTACTACGAGATATTCTCCAGTATCAGCGCACTGCCAAATAGGCACGGGAGTCCCCCAGTAGCGTTGTTTTGTGATAGAATTATCCCGCAAATTTTCCAGCCAGGAAGTAAAAGCATTTTTTGCACTTTGGGGATGCCAGTAAATACCCTCATTCGCTTTTAATAAGTCTTCTTTGAGATCTTCAACTTTGAAAAACCACTGTTTTGTCGTCCTGAAAATTACCGGTTCGTGACTGCGTTCGCCGTGAGGATAGTCGTGAGTGTAAGATTCTTTATGAAGTAGCACGCCCGCATCATCAATAGCTTGAATAAATTTTTTGTCGTCATACTTTGCCCGCCATCCGGTAAATGGTCCAAAATTAGCGAAATGCCCAGATTCATTCACACAATTAAACGGAGGAAGATGATAGAAATGACCCACCTCATAATCCTCCGGACCGCAACCAGGAGCACAGTGTACTAAACCAGTTCCTGAAGAAGCATCTACATATTCGGAAGAAAGAAGTACAGTAAAAAGCCGGGGATTTTCCTGCAGTTCTTTTGGTAGATCTTTTTTAATGTTCAGAGGATGGAGATAATGCTGTCCCTCTAGTTCTTTTCCAAAGTACGTTTTTCGTACCTGAAAATGTTTTATTTCAATTTTTTTCATTACGATAGCAAGAAGCTCTTCCGCCAAAACCCATAATTCTTTCTCTCCGTTGATTTCTAATTCTACTTCAACATACTTTAACTCGGGATGCACCATCACTGCAAGATTTAATGGAATGGTCCAAGGAGTAGTGGTCCAGATAACAAAATATTTTTTGGCAGCTTGAACGCTTGCAGAAGAGAGAGGATGAATGGCAGCGTGATGCTGAGAAGACGTTTCTGGAGCAACCGGTAATTTAACATAAATAGAAGTATCAGTTACTTGCTTATATTCCATTTCGTGCTTTGCCACTGCCGTCTGCGTAGCAGCATCCCAATGCATGGTTCTTAAGCCACGATAAAGTCTGCCTTGCTCATGAGCACGCTTAATCAACCACCATTCTGCTTCCATAAACTCTTTTTTGATAGGCTGATATGGATCAGAAAAATCTAAAGTAGAACCGACACGCTGAAAATCATCGTTCATTTTAAACATCATTTCTTTGCAAAAAAGTTCACATTCTTGCATGAATTTTGGCAAACCAAAAGCAAGTATATCCTCTTTATTTTTTAAATTAAACTTTGCCATTACTTTTTGTTCAGTCGGCAAACCATGCATATCGTACCCCATACGATCCCAAACATTATAACCGAGAACTCGTTTGTAACGAAGCACCATATCTTTCAATGACATATTCCAAGCATGGCCCAGATGAATATTTCCTGAAGTGTAGGGAGGTCCTTCAAGAAAGTAAAATTTCTGTCCTTTTTTGTTGCGTTTTCTGAGCTTGTCTATTACTTTATTCTGTTTCCAATAGTCCAAAATTTGCGGTTCAAGTTCAATGTGTTTGTAGTCAGGAAAGCGCATTCTCAGTGAGTGAGAAATCGCCCTTTAAATAATTATTGCTGGTAAAATGAAAAAATAAAAAAAAATGACAAGTGAGAAATGACAAAAAAATTAAAAGAAAGATTTTTAAGAGAAAACTTATTTATAAATTAAATGATAGATGAAAAAAAAGTATTAAAGAAAGAAGTATCAGAAGTATCACGGGAACGCTTAGGAGAAATTCTGGGCACCACATTACAAGAGTACATTTCAGATTCTCGTGCACAGGAATACATTCATGAACTGTTGTTACAATCTCTTACCATGCCGTTAGAACCATTTAACACTGCCAGCATACGGGTTTGGAATGCTCCTCGTGCAAAAGAACGAACCACTACAGTGAAAGAACTTAAGTCCGTTGGTGATACGCTTCTGTTTTATCTTGGCTTGTTTCCGGAGACGGTGGAAAGACAAAAACACGGAGCACCTGGGATTTCTTGGTATACTGCCGTTGGCGCATCTTCCTATTGTCTTGCGGCAAAGTGCAGTGAAGAATCAGGACAATTTGCCCTGCATCAAGAACTTTTCCAACACTTAGGAGAAGAATTTTTAAGTTTTGTAAATGCAGTACAACTTACCCGTGCAAAAATAGATTATTCTGCGAAGGGAGAATTACGTTTTCATTTACTAAAAGAACAAGAGCTCCCTTTGCCAACGCAAAGAACAACCGGTTTTTATTTTGGCGGAATTCCTTATACGAGAGAAGGAAAAATCATTATTTCTTAATCCTCTATAAATGAGATTGATAAACTCATTATCTTTTTTCTGGCACCACACTCTCTGCCATAAAGAAATACTTCAATTCTTCAAATGCTGAAAGCACTTCATAAGTTTTAATACTGTCCTCAAACTGTCTTTTCATACGGTTAATCATTTCGTGAAATTCTTCTACGTCTTTAGTCAGCACATACATTAAATAATCATACTCACCGAAAGTTTTTGTCGCCCAAAGAATGGCATCGGTAGAACGCAGCATGGTTTCAAATGCAGCGGCCACTTTTGCAGAATAATTTAATTTCACCAGTAAAGCATTTACAGTTAAACCTAACGCAGCATAATTAACTACCGGACGATACTGCACCAAGAAACGATGCTGTTCTAATTTTTGCAGCGTTGCTGGCGCGCCGGGCATCACGAGAAAGCAGGAAAAGCAATTTGAAATCTGTCTCGTCTGGAAGGTATACTTTTACTCTCTTTCCAGATGTTTTTGCAACTGTTTTTGCAGATATTTTTCCGGAGATTATTCCCGAAGTTTTTCCAGTAAGAAGAGATATGTTTTCCTCTTTCCCTTTTTCTTTTCTAAATGGAAAATAACGTTGAGGAAGTACTTCATTGCGCAACGTTTGCAACAACACTAAAATAAGTTCATCGCGTACACGGATCCCTTCCATCAGCTGATGATAGTATTCAAGGAATTCTTCATTGCTTTTGACCATCAGAGAAATTTCCAAATTGAATTTTCCACTGTACACCAGCAGAGCATTCACGAAAGGCGCAGCAAGAGCTCTTTTGATGAGCTCTTTTTCCTGTTCAGGCGTACGTACTTCTAAAAAAACATGATAAGAAGAATATCCTAAAGCGCGAATGTTAACTACTGCCCGCGAGCCGATAAGCAGTTGGTTTTTTTCCATCTGCTGCAAGCGGTACTCTACAGACTGCCGCGAAAGCTGACACTGTTGAGCAATGCGTGATAACGGCTGGCGCACATTTTGCACCGCCTCCTGCAAGATACGCCAGTCTTTTTTATCCAGTAAAATTGCTTTCTTTTGTTGCGCTAATACTCTCATAAGCATAAAAAAGATGAATTTATTTAAAAATATTTCGCTTTTTTCTTAATTATGCAGGGTCTTATTTTATAAAACCAGGTGTGTTTGTTTTCTCTATCATCTGAAAAAATTAAAAAAGATGAGAAAAACGAAAAAAAAAACAGAAAAATGCGTTCAGCGCATTTTTGCTGGAGGAATAAAAACATGAAAATCGGAATTGCAGGAGCTCGAGGAAGTCTGCCCACGCCAAGTGGGAAAACTTTATTTGGAAAAGTAGAAAACACAGAATTCGGAGGGAACACCACTTGTATTTACGTGCAGGGAGATGATGGTTCAGAGCATATCTTAGATGCTGGAACGGGCATTAGAGATTTAGGAGTATCTCTCGCAAGAGAAGGAGGATTTAACGGTAAAGGAAAGCAATTACAGTTGTATCTCTCCCATACTCATTGGGACCACATCCAAGGATTGCCGTTTTTTGTTCCGGCTTACATCCTGGGAAATAATATAGAAATTTTTGGCGAAGCAAAAGTGAAAAATGTGAAAGAAGGAACAAAAGTTTCTCTTGAAGATAATTTACGCGGACAACAAGATTTCCGCAACTTTCCTGCGCCTTTGGAGGTCATGAAAGGACTTACCCGCTTTAATGACTTCACTGCAGGCACAAGAGTATATCAAAGTGAAACCTTGACAGTAGATACTTTTGGGCAAAATCATCCCGGCGGGAGTGTAGGATATCGATTCACCGAGAAAAAGAAAGGAGGAGCAAATAAAGTTTTTGTTTTCTCAACCGACTTTGAACCAAAAGAGGCAGATGCCATACAGATGGTCGCTCATTGGGAAGGCGCAGATTTAGTTCTCGCTGATGCACAATATGAGCCAAAAGGATCGCTGATTAAGGAGAATACTTTTATGGAAGGCTGGGGACATAGTGATTATAGGACTAACCTTGCAATGGCAACACAAGCAGAAGTGAAAAAATTAGTACTTACCCATCACGAGCCAAAAATGGGTGACGCATACCATCGCGCTTTAGAATTGCGCGCTGCTACAGAAGCAGAAAAGATTGCAGAAATGATTCCTGGAAAAGAAAGAGTTAAAGTAGAATTAGCGCGGGAAGGCAGATGGTATACACTTTAAGTTGAAATTTTGAAGAAAAGTTTTTTTCTTTTTTTGTTTATTTTTTCTCTTCTTTTTTCTTTTTCAGTAGTGTATAAGGCCGAACAATCTGCTTAAGAATAGTGTCGCTAAGAGGTCCACCTTCTTCACGATGAAATGCTCCCAGCAAAGCTCTCGCTTCATTAAGATTTACTTTAGATGCGTCAATCTTACTTTCTAAACCCATGTGTTTTACAATTTCTTTCACATGATCTTCTTCAAGATGCGCGCCTGCTGCACCATACATGCGCTGAGATAAA
>JACPNC010000058.1 GCA_016185685.1 Candidatus Woesearchaeota archaeon
GAACAAAGATCAAAAATAAGACATGAACAAATCATTTCAACTCAGCATTGTACTCTTACTTTTTCTCAGCTTTAGTGTTCTTGCTCTCAATGAAGATGGACACGTTCTAGGGTATAATGAATTTGCTGCTTTAGAAAATCCTACTGTTACTGATTTCTCTAGCATGAGTTGGGAAGACCAATCTTCCTATTTAGAAAATAATTATCAGCAGGAATATGCTCTGCAATTTTTTGCAACTCCGCAAAATGCCGAACTGTATCCTGATTTAGCAGAAAAGTTTTTTTCAGGTGGAGAACCTCCTTCTGCAGATTTGAGTAGAAATAATTTTCAACAGCGGCCGGAAGCGGCGGGGAAGTTTTTCAGCAAAAAATATGGTGGAGAAGGAGAATCACGTAAAATTTTTACTTTTGAAAATCTTGCAGGAGATTTTGAGTTTAATAAATTGGAAGTAGTGCAAAATCGTTTTGTTTTTATTCCGAAAGATGTACCTGAAGGAACTGAACTTGCAGTAAGTGGAGAGGCTGGATTAGATCTTTCTTTAGAGTTTGATACGGAAAGAAAAATTCTTCGCGCAGGCGATGTTGAAATTGACTTTGCTTTTGCTCAGCAAGGAGAAGCAGAAGCAACTGAAGTTACTCTACATGCAGATCGTTTTGAAGTTACCGGCGCAGCATCAGGAAGATGGAAAAATATACAGTGGACAAACAGAGAGGGAAAACTAGTTCTTTATGAAAATGGCGATATTAATGCACGAAATGCGGAAGTGTTTGCTTCAGATATTTATGTAAATGGATACGTGGAAAAAAGAGGCAATAAAATTAAAGCGTGGGCATATGGCGATTCTTCTGTAAATGATGGGCAGACGATAGTAATTGATAGACGTTCTGGATATGGAGTGAAAGTTCCACAGGCACGTAGTGTCATCCCTCCGGAAGTGGCTACGATAGAAATTCAGGAGTTAGGGCCTCCTAAACCTTTGTCTTCTGATGAAATTTCTGAACCTGATGTTAATCTACTTCGAGCTTTAGCACGATCTTTGTTAGGTGGCACTGAAAGCAATCCAACAAATAAAGATCTTCATGTTTTAATCTCTCATAATAATGATGATGGCAGAACAAAAATAACTGCAATTGGCACGGGAGAAATTGGTTTTTATGGAGATGGTGAACATGCAAAATTTCATCGCCCTTATTTCATTGGAAAAAATGGCGCATCTTTGCTTTCATTAGAAACAAATGGAGAAACAACTATTGCAACTGGTGGGCAAGTATCTTATAGTGATGCGAAAATTGCTGTTGACACAGAGCAGGAAAATGCCTATCTCCGTTTAAAAAGAAATAAAGGAGATACAAGTGATTTCATACAAGTACAATGTATGGGATGTGATGAAAGTAATGCTTTTGATGAAGGTAGTGCTTTTCTGATACATAAAGCAGTTCCTCTCGGTGAACCATTCTCTTCCGGAGAAGATGATGAAGAAACTGGTTTGTTCAGGAATTTTGATACTTCCATTCTTTCCATTGAAGTAAATGTGAAAGATGGCAAAGCTGTTTTTGATGCTGATAGAAGTATCTTTGGCGCATTTGCAGAACAGCAGGAGAGACATGCAGTTCTTCTCGATACCACTATCTTTGAAATACCTGGAGAGGAAGGCAAACAGCAGTTACGTCTTGGGCAAGAGAAAGGGATTGCAGCGATGGTGGTAGAAACGCTTGATGCAGAAGGAAATCGGTTGAAATCACCTCAACGCATTGATTTTTCTTCTCGCATCATGATGGGTGAACCAATTATTGTTACCACAGAAACAAATTTGAGAACTATTGAGCAATTATTGAGCGTGCAGGGAGAAGAGCGAATAGATGTTTTGGCTAATTCTGAATTTGATGAAGATCCCGCTTTACGGAAACGACTGCTGAGAGATTTAGAAATTGATATTGATCTACGTAAAAATCCTGAGTATGTTCAAGAATTACGCACATCTCTTCAGGAGCAGCGTTTTGCTGATGAGCAAATTCGAGAACTTGAGCAAAAGTATGGAATTGTACTTAAAGATGGTGTTTGCAGAGGAGAAGATTGCAATAAAATTACTCGTTCTGAAGTGAAAGGTGAAAATTTATTTTTGTTATATTCAGCAATTCAAATTAATCAGCGGCAAGCGGCAAATACGCGATTAGGAGCGCTGTTGTTATCTGGGGAAAATAAGGAAAATGAGGAAAATGATAAAACAGATAAAAAATTTATCCAAGAAATCATTGCTGAAAATTCTCAAGAAATTGCTCGTCTTGTTACTCGAAGAAATAATGTCAATGAAATTGCGGAAGGGAGAATTGAAACTGCCAGAAAGGCAGAAGATCGTCTACATCTTCCTGAAGGATATGCTGACGATGCTCTTGAAGCAGAAAATTTGGGTGCGATTCGAGGAGAACTTGCTCAAATGCGTTCTGAAACAAAAGCTGATTTGGATGCTGCTTTAGTTACATTCTATGAAAATGGCGGGGAATATGAACTTTTACAGTTATCAAATCAAGAAATTGATGAAAGAGTTAGAAAAATTTTCATGTCTGGGGGTGCAGCATATGGATCACCAAAGCTCGATCTACTTTCCAAAGCCAAGGAAATTAAAAAATTGCAATCAGCTGTGCAAAGTTTTGATGTAGAAATACGTGACAGAGATGAGAGAGGAAAAGAGTTAAGCATGCAGCATTTCCTTGATCGTCCGGAATTAGCGACAGAATTAGCACTAAAGAACAAGAATCCTGAACTGGTGAGGACTATCGCTGACGATCCAACGCTTTCTGCAAATGATGCGGATATACTGCGAATAAAAGCTCATAGCTTAGAAGGAAATGTTATTGAAATTTCTAAAAAAAGACAATTTCTTGAAAACGCACCACTTGCGGAAAGACTAACTGAAAGTCAACTTGCAGAAGTTCAACAGATAGAACTTTCTGCTTTTTTAGCTGCAGCAGAAGAGCATAGTAGGGCTGTTGAAGAATTTACAGAAAGAAAAGCAACTGAACTTTTTGAACAAGCTGAAGAACAAAATTTATTTTGGGATGCACTTGATTTATTAGATTATTCTGCGCATCAGAATGTACAGTACGCGACTGCTGCATTTGACGAATCTATCTCGGTAGATGATGGAAATTTACAAGAAATTCTCTTAGATGCAGATCTTGAATCTTATAATGCTTTGCAAGAAAAAAAAATGGAATCTGGAATTGTTTTAGCTTTTATGAAAAAAGCGGCAACTGAAGGTAAATCGGTGGAATGGGCATGGAAGCAATTGGAAGAAAATTCAGAGTATAATCATCTCCTTACGCGGCCGTGGGTGCAGTCGCTGCGCATGCAGAGCATGGGTATTGAGCCAGATAGAGAATTACAAGCACGAGTTGCTTGGGATGCAGTTGAACAGGAAAAAGTGTTTAACAATGGTGATGAATTTTTTGTGATTGACCAAAGAAGAAGTCTTGCGGAAAAATTTGCTGGAACTCCGGTAGGAAGAGATGCACAGAATATTGTTGCTAATTATGAAAAAACTGAGATTGCAGGTATTTACACAAGAGATCGAACAATTGCCGATATTCGCCATGCTTTACAGACAGAAACGGCTGCTGAAATTGCTGGTGCTACACTAGGAGATGCGACTAATTTAATCGGCGGGTTTGGAGCTAGCGCTGTGAAAGGAACAGCTGCTGTTCTTAGTGGAGGTACAAGAATAGCAACTACGGCAATTCGTTCAACTCAAACGGCAGGAAGAATTGGGGCTGTTGCTGCAAGAATTGGAACTGATGCTGCAGAAATTGCACGATATACAGCAGATACTCGTTTGTTACAGCATACGGGAAGAATAGCAAGAAATTTTGGTATTGTGGGAAGTAGAGTGGTTGATGCGATACGAGAAGGTGTAGCACCTTCAGTGGCTTTTGCACAGAAAGTTGGAGAAAAGGCAGGAGAATTCACTGGAGAAAAAATTAAAACCCTTCAAGAATACTTAGGAGTAGAAACTCCCAGCAGTAAAAGTCTTGCAGATGTTGCTGAAGAAGCAAGTTTTGAAGCAAGAAAAGAAATTCCTCTTCTGGAAGATGAATTAATTCGTGCGCAAGCAGAAGCGCCAGATGTTACAAATCTTAAGAAAGATTTAATTGATGCACAAACTGCAAATGATGCAGGAAAAGTAGCAGAATTGTCTGAGAGAATAACTCAAGCTGAAAATGCTGCTAGAAAAGTAACTGAAGTTTCTGCCAAGATAACTCAATTAGAAAAAAAAGCAGAGACTGCTCAAGAAGCATTGAAAGCAGCACAGACTGCAGGTTCAGGCGGTTTAGAAAGATTTTTTGCACAGAGAGCAGTCAGAAAATCATTTCGTGAAGCAAACAAAGAACTTGCACAGGCATCAAAAGAATTAGAAAATCTGCTCGGCAAACCGGAAATTGTACAGGCAATTAACCGAGGAGAAATTCCTACTGAAGTTTCTGAGTTAGCTGTTAGAGTGAATACACTTTCTGAAAAAGCTGAAAGTTCAACCATTGTTGCAGGGATCAATAAATTTTTTGATGCTAAAGTAAGTACTCTGCAACGCGCTGGCCAGCAGACAGCGCGAGTTACAGAAGCTGCAAGAGAATTTAATAGAGAATTAGAACGATTTGAAGCAGCAGGCGGAATAGTAAATAAAGAAGGCGATGAAATAATTTTTAGCCATCAGGTAGCAAGTTCTGAAGCAGTTGATGCAAAAAAACGTATGCAGGAAATTCTTGCTGAGGAGGAAGTATCTTCTGATGAAATTCTTGAAGCAGCTGGTCTGCAAGAGGTGGAAGTAGGAGCTGAAATCATCTCTCCTTCATTACGTCCTGCATCTGCCGGTTGTGCTTTTGCAAATACTTTTACGGGAAGAGCTGCTGCTTGTGATTTTTCTGTATATGCGGATGAAAGTGCAAGAGCAAGGCTAGCACAAGGAGAGGCAGTAATAACAGAATGTGTTTTGCAACGTGGAGGAGAAACTCGCGGATTCTTACCAAGGATTGTTCCAGAGGATCCCCAGGTTAAGATAGAGTTGGAAGATATTCTTGCTGAAGCCGAAGGAATTTCTCCTATTGATCGTTCTAACCTTCCGGTGATTTCCGGCGAGACAGAACTATTATATGAACCGTCTCCTGATTTCTCACATATACTTCCTAGATTTTCTCCGGAGACAGTTACACTTATTGATGAATTAGGATTGGAACGAAGGGTTGGAAGAGGAGGAAAGTCAAAAACTTTTTCTGGTTTTAAGAATTTACCTGAAAGTCATCCTTTGCGAGAACTTGGGTTGGAACAGGCGACAGTATTTGAAACTTCTCAAGGGAGAGTAGTGATTAAACCGGCCATGGATGATGCCCTTGAACAGAAATTAGGAGTATTGGGAAGATCCTACATGATAGATACGGCTAGAAGAGACATTGCTGTAAAATCATTGCTTAGTGAAGTAGGAAATCATGTTGCAAAGACAGAAATAGTTACGCTTGAAGATGGAACAAAAGTCTTTGTGTCAGAATTCATTCCTGGATTGAAGTCTTTGGGAAAAAGGGATTATTATAACAATTTGAAAAAAGAAGTAGATGCTTTGCCTCTTTCTCCTTTGGAAAAAGAGCAAGTATCTGCACAACTTTTCTCTGAATTACATCGTTACGTGGTTACAAACTTGGGTTTGAATAATGCTGATGCTGAACTTGCCATCGGTAAACTTGCCGATGGTAAATATCATGTGGTTGGATTTGATTTTGAACTGGCATTTCAAGGGTTAAAAAATAATTATGTTGTTCCTTGGGAGACAAATATTTTTATTGATGCAAATGCGAATAAAAAAGATATAGCTGGCCGTATCAGCAGTATCAGCGGGAATGATTATGTTGCTGGTCCAAAAAGGTCAGATCTTGTTTCTGAAGGAAGTACTATTTCTAATGATGTTTTAGTAGGAGTATATCAGCAAGACATTACTTTAGTACAGAATGTTTTACGTGATCGAGAGAAAGTAGAAAGCGCTTTACGTGCTGCCGGTTATACACCGGAAGATGCCGCAGAAATAGCAGGAAAATTAGAGAATGTTGACTTAAATAATCGTCTTGTAAAAAGTATGGAAAATGATGGTAAATTGTTTGTAAGTACGTTTAAACAAGGTGAATTATTTACTCAAAAAGAAGCGCTTGCGCAAGGAGAAGACATTGCTCGAATGACTGGCGTAGTAAAAGCGCGTGCAGAAGTTCTTGCTGGAGAAGTAAAGCCACTTGATCAAAAAGGGGCAAGTGTTCTTGAACGAGGAAGAGAAAGGATTGCGGAAGCAAGAGCAAAAGAAGCTGCTGCGGAAGCGCCTACACCAAAAGTAGTAGAGGAAGTAGAAGTGCGTGATATTGAAAGACCTGCACAAAACTGGCAGGAGAAAAAAGAAATTGTCGGCGATCTTGCTAATGATCCTGAGGTGGTTGGACCGCTTGCTGAATTACAAGGTGAGATTCGTTGTGTTCTTCCTTCTGCTGCTGCCACTGGTTCAGTAGGAGCTGCTGCTGCTGGACTGTGTAGGAATATGGAAGCTAGCGTTACAACGGTAGCAGGATTGCATGATGCGTTCAAAGTAAATGATGCTGCCGGAGAAAAAGTATTTGAGGTGGTTGTGGAAGGTGATCTTGCAAAGCAGATTCCTGCGGAATATCTTGATGACGGCGAAGCAGGGTTACGCAGATTTCTTGCAGAGACTGAACCGGAAAGATTACGTGATTTGGATATTACGTCGGAAGAATTTGCAGAAGCAGTTTCCGTAACTGGTATTGACATAAAAGATACTAATTTGGAAGAAACTTTCTTAGTTTTGCGTGACCTTGAACGACCGTTATCTACAAAAGAAGGACTTGCGACTGTGTATCATGTTACTCGGATAGAAAATATAAAACCTATTGTTACTAATGGAAAAATACAGGTTGGGAGAGCCGGAAATCCAAGTGATACGATAATTGACGAGTTAGTTGATGCTCAGCCTGAACGATTACGATCTTTAGGAGTGCAACGACAAAATGCAATATATGCTCATCCTTCTAGTTTAGATACGGGTATTGCAGGCAGGGGCAAACTTGATAGTTATGAAAAAAGTGGAGCGGTAAAGCTAAAAATAGAAGTAGATCCTAATAAGGTTATTGTTGTAGATAGTGAAATTGTTTCTG